>DASSVK010000085.1:0-53661 GCA_035706205.1 Nitrososphaeraceae archaeon
AAATATCGAATATTGTGAACTATCTTTTGCATGTTCTCCTAATTTTGTAACCAATATATTTGATGAATTTACTAAAGGTAACGCACCTGTTTCAAGTATTGTTTTTAAAATTTTGTTTGTTTCTATTTTGGGTGACATTAATGATGATATTGCTGTTTCTGATGTAACTTCTTCTACTACTATTGGATTAATTATTTGATTTTGTGCTAAGATATTATTTGATAACATTGTTTTTAAAAAAATCCATTTTTGATTTATGCTATCCCAATCCTTAGAGAATTCAGATGGCAATGATTTTAGATCAATATCAGATATCTTTCCACCATGCTTTAATGTCAAGATGTTTGACTCTAATTCATTGATAGCAGCATTAATGTTAGAAGTATCAGTACTATTTTCTATAAAATATTCTGCGGTATTAAACATTAGATTTGATGTTAGAAACCGGTTCTTACCTGCAATATTTATTGAATTTCCTAAATAAGTCATCTGTGATTGGTAATATGAGAGTATAACTAAACTAATAATTATAAAAAAAATTTGAATAAAAACTAAGATTCCTATCCTTAAACCTATTTTAGAACGAATGAATTTTAAAGTATTACCGAAATACTTTGACATGATAACATATAATATACAAGATCTATTTGTGGATATTTATTTATCGGAAAGATAAAAGACCTATTTTTATTAAAATTAAGAAGAATTTGAAACCCTGATTAAAGGAAAAAAATAATTTTCATTATTACTTTTATATTTTGGATTTATAATCAAATAATTTTATTGCCAAAGCCGGAACAAACACAATAATAGATTACACGTCCATCAAGACTATGACTTTGGTTAGGTTGATTGATTGATTGCATATTTATTGCTAAGAATAATAAATTAAAAATTCTTCATTAATTAATTTATTACATTCTCATTTTAGAGAAATGAATATTTTAAGTAAGTATAATTTTAATTACTATATCTATTTAATTTAGTTTACGGGACATATTTAATTGTAGAATAAAAAAAAGTTATTTAGTAAATGTTGATGTTATTGCGGCAACATTTCCTGGCTTAAATACTATGGGTATATCACCATTGTTATATAATGCCAATCCATTAATTTTTGTTAAAGTAATAATTTCTCCAGTAATTGGATTTATTCCTTTCATATTCTTATCTAATTCAATTGTATATAATCCTTGATTGTTACCTATACTTTGAATTTTTGATGGAGTTATTAATGCCCCTGCATGATTGTTACCATTATAATCGATATACATTATTGCTAGTTTTATACTTGGATTTTCTGGGATATGCAAAGTTATTCCTCCATCAACAATTTTACATGGATAAAAATCAGCAAGCAATCTAATTCCTTTTGGATTAAGTATTCCACTTAATTCTACATTTCCTGATTGGGTTGGACATATATTTTTCTCTCTCACTATGATAATTTCATATTCAATATTATCATCATCCTTAACAATTACCTTATTCTTTTTATTATTTCCATCAATTCCTGTAGTGTCACCATCCCTATTGTTATCTACTTGACCGTTTTGGTCATTGTCAGGAGTTGGTTCTGGTTCTGGTTCTGGGTCATTGTCAGGAGTTGGTTCTGGTTCTGGTTCTGGGTCTTTGTCAGGAGTTGGTTCTGGTTCTGGTTCTGGGTCGTTGTCAGGAGTTGGTTCTGGTTCTGGTTCTGGGTCGTTGTCAGGAGTTGGTTCTGGTTCTGGGTCGTTGTCAGGAGTTGGTTCGAGGTCGGAGTTGTTATCTTCTCCTTTATCGTCTAATTCATCACTGAGATTTTGGTCTGTATCAGGATTTGGGTCGAGGTTTGACTCAGAATTAGAATCATTATTTGCTCTTTTATTGTCCCCTTCACCAAAGTCGTTGTTTTGTGCATATACAAATTTAAAACCACCGATAAAAGAAAAATTTGAATTCTTTTCAAGATTTGTACTTATTGGGTGAGAAAATCCTATTATTAAAAGTGTACTAACATATACAATTATACCAATATTTAACATTGATTTTTTTATCATTAAAATTAATAATTGACTTTTAAATAGATATTAAAAGATTATGATTGAATATTTATTTGAATATTATTTAATATATTTTATAGTAAACTTATTCATTAATTTAAAACTAGAAAAGATCATATAATAAAGTATTTGTAAATAATAATTACTGTATCCTTCAATATTTGAGATATTGGAGAGATTTTAATTATATAAATTAGAAAATTTATTGCATTGTTTTTCTTATCCTAATAAACTTAATTTGAAACTGATTGTTATATAAAATATAATATCCATAATTAAATAGATTTACTGATGAGAAAAAGGGGTCATAAAGTTATTGTAGTAGCAACAATAACAATACTAGCAATATCATTTCTTCTTCCATCTAATGTCTTTGCTGAAGAGAACGGAGTCATTCAAATACAAATACGTGGGACAGGAATAGCAGATAATTTGAAAATATCAGCTTATACTTTTCAAAATTCTTGGGAATGGAATGACACTTTTACTATAGGTGACAACTTAGTTAAACAAGTGAATGGAGTTTCTAGTGGAGATATAATTAATGTATGCATAATAAACCTTAAAGATGAAAGAGAAGGTTGCTCTTCTGGTACTTTTAACAGCAATCGTATTGTAAAGATAAATATAGATTTAGGTAATTAGTTACTATCAAAATATTATTTTAATTTAATAAAATCTATTAAAAAACACGAATTATGTAAAGAACATAATCAAGAGTATCTTCTTCATATTTATACATTGACGCTTCTTTGAATAAACCGAATCGAAAGATACTTAAGGTAAATCTTCACATTTATACTATTATATATTATCTGGAATATTATCAGGTATTCCTTTTTTTCTCAACTCAATCCAACAATGACTATGAAAGAATTCTAAAATATCTATATCATCTATTGCTGTATTTATACCACAGAATGGACAAATTTTTGATTCATCATCATCATTACCAAATAATGAATGAATCTTCAACTTTGCCATGTTTTAATCTAATCATTATATGTTAAAAGGATGTTGAATTAAAACAATATTACGAGAAAAGATTATTTCTATTATGATTTGATTTTACTTTTCTCAATCACTGAAAATTTGTTTGATAGTAAATGAATTCAATTTTTATGAGGGATTATTTTTTGAATACAAATTGGATTATATAATTTTTTATAAAATGATTACATCATCTGCAAATTCGAAATATTTTATATGATATTAGGTTATTCTCATCACTTTATATTCTGACAAATTTATCTTTAAATTATCTGGAAAAGCCTTCCATCATTGAAAAAGTTCATAAACTATAAGGTTAATACAGTCAAATCAAAAGTTGTATAATTTCGATTAATAAAATACCCTTTATTTTAGCTATTGATTTAATATGATATGTCAGAATTAGAATTATGTCCAACATATATGAAAGGAAAATTTAGAGCAACAGAAGAAGTTAGTGGCACTAGAGAATTGGTACGCGATTATTGCGGTCAAAAATGTTCTGATGAAGGTATAAATGAATATTTATAGTCTTTTTAAATTATTTCAAAACTTCAAATAGTGTTTCTCTTAAATTAGTAAATTTACCTTTTACTTAAATATTCATTCAAAATTAGTCTCACAGTTTCAGGTATGGTTTCAAGATACCTCTCTTTATACACTAAAGCATTCAGGTCTGCATTATTGACTAAAACATAATTAGAAACGAGAGCCTTGGGGGGGGGGGAATTACCGTATGACTCCACACTTTTGGATCTGCAACCTTTTCCTTATACGAAGTATTGGTAACATTTTGTATTTTGTATTAAGAAATTAATCAAATATAACTATAAAAAGTAATTACTACAAGATAACAATTTTTTATTCAACTTTTACTTTATTATCATTGCTACTAAGTCCAGTTTCACAATGAAACCATTTAGGGTGATACATATTTAGTAGCTGTGTATCACCCACAACCTTTTAAGCTACTTTTACTGTATAAGAAATATTGCAAATAAAAGATTTATGGCAAAGGTTCAGAAAGAAAAAAGTTATAGACCCTAAACCTGAGGATAAGCCAGTTGAAAATGAATAATCATGTACGTTAAGTCAAAATAATTATTTATTGAAAAAATATATCATTTTAATTCTTCTCGTTCTAAATGTTTTAAGAAGGATCTATATTCAACATTCAATCTTTTTTCCAAATCCATTAATTCATTATCAAATTGATTTTTCAAAGTTGTATTGTTTGCTATATGAGGTGATTGGTATAGAAATTTTTTAAGTATATTTACTTCTTCTTTAAGAATTTCATGCCTTATACAAAATAATTCTACTTCCCATAGTAAGAGCTTGAAATTGTCAATTAAGCCTTTAAATGAGTATTCAATATCATTTTTAAATACATTTGGTTCTCTTCTGTTGTATTCTCTCCATATATTTTCATATTTAGTGAGATCTTCTCTAATTTGCGTTAACCGAGTTCTTATACTTGTTAATAGATCATCGTTTATCATGATTAAAATTTTATAATTTTTAAAGTTAAAGAAAGTTAGACAAACACAGCCTATCCATATAAGCTACTTGAATTAACAATAGCTATTGGTCTTAATGCTAATGTGGCTTACCTATGGAAAATAATGGATAAGTACTGTTAATAGCAATGGAATTCAAATAGATTTTAAAATACGACCTTAATTAATCTGCTGTTGTTAATATAAATCAGGAAAGGAGAAGTAATAATAATGATAAATTACTTGTTAAAAAATTATAGAATTTCCTCAATTATTTAAAAGGTATATTATTGTTGCCTAGATGTAAAGACAATAATATTCTTTTTGGTCAGTAGTTATTTATTATTTACATTTGTAAAGTTCTATTCTTATCTATCTGTTTGTTTATCTATATACTTGGTATGGCAAAGGACCCTGTCTGTGGAATGGTTGTAGATGAGAAGACAGCCATAACCGCAGAAATTGAGGGAAGACAATTTTACTTTTGTAGTTCAAATTGCTTGAACACATTTGCCAATCCCGAAAAAGAGCTATCAAAGCTAAAGAAGAGGATGTATGTGGCAGCTTCTGGTGCATTAATACTTGCAATATTGCGCGGAATTGTGTATTTAGGATTAGCATTTGGTGCAATTACTGTTACTTGGGCACCTATTCCAAATCTTCCTTATCTTACTTGGGGTTTGCTTTTATTCATTATTGTAACACCAGTACAATTCATCGGTGGCTGGACATTCTACAAAGGTGTATACGAAGCAATAAAAAGAAAAACTGCTAATATGGACCTTTTAATATCTATAGGAACTTTAGCTGCTTATATTTACAGTGTCGTTGTTCTGTTTTTTCCAGGACTCTTTCCTGTCAAAGAAAGAGATGTATATTTTGAAGTATCTGCTGTAATCATTGCTTTTGTCCTTTTAGGGAAATACATGGAAGAGGCAATAAAGAAAAGAAGCTCAGCATCAGTAAGAAAACTACTAGATTTGAGGCCTATAATGGCCAGAGTTATTCAGCAGAATGGAGAATTAAAAGAAATCCCAGCAAACAAAGTTATGGTAAATGATATTCTGATTGTAAAACCAGGAGAAAAAATCCCTACAGATGGTATTGTTATAGAAGGAACATCTGCAGTTGACCAAAAGATGATTACAGGTGAAAGTATACCTGTAGATAAAAGAGAAGGAGATGATGTTATTGGTGCCACTGTAAATAAACAAGGTCTTTTAAAAATAAAAGCAACAAAGATTGGTGTTGATACAGCACTCTCTCAAATTGTTCATATTGTAGAGGAAGCTCAATCATCTACTGCAAAGATACAAAGGCTAGTTGATAAGGTATCTGCAAAATTTGTGCCTGCAGTAGTAACTGTATCTATAGCCGCATTTCTTGTATGGTATTTTGTTATTGGTAGTTTCATTATGGGTTTATTATCATTTATTGCAGTTTTAATTATAGCCTGTCCTTGTGCCTTAGGAATTGCTACACCTGCAGCATTGATGGTGGGAGTTGGAAAAGGAGCAGAGGCAGGAATACTAATAAGAGGTGCAGAATACCTTGAACTCTCACAGAAAATAAATACAGTTGTATTGGATAAAACAGGAACTATAACAAAAGGTGAACCATCTGTTACAGATATTGTTTCATTTAATGGCTATTCTGATAAAGATGTACTTTTTATTGCAGCATCAGTTGAATCTGGCTCTGAGCATCCATTAGCTCAAGCAATTGTCAAATCCGCATTAACTGTCCAAAAAACAATAGCAAAAGAATATTCTACTACTAAAAAAGAACAAGAACAAAAAGGGCAAGGTATTTCAATGATACAAAATCTAAAGCAATTTGAAGCTATATCAGGAATGGGTGTCAAGGCAAGTGTCAATAATAAATCTATTCTATTTGGTAATAGAAAACTCATAAAAAAATTTAATATTCATTTCGTTGTTGATGTTGATGATACTTCGCTGAAAGACAAAGAAGGTAATGTTGATGATGATTATATATTAGAAGAGAAAATGACAAAACTTGAATCAGAAGGAAAGACGGCAATGATATTAGTAATAGATGGAAATATAGCCGGTCTTATTGCTGTTGCAGATACTATAAAAAAATCATCAGCTAATGCAGTTAAAGCATTACAGCAGGATTTAAGAATTGAAGTAATTATGCTAACTGGAGACAACGAGAAGACTGCTAAATCAGTTGCTCAAAAAGTTGGTATTAGCAATGTTATAGCTAATGTATTGCCAGGTGAAAAGGCTAAGATAGTTAAGGAATTGCAGTCAAAAGGAAAAGTTGTAGGAATGGTTGGTGACGGCATAAATGATGCTCCTGCATTAGCTCAAGCTGATATAGGAATAGCTATTGGTAGTGGTTCTGATATTGCAAAGGAGACAGGTGGTATTGTTTTGATAAAAGATGACATCATGGATGTAGCAAGAGCAATTAAGTTAAGTAGAATAACTATGAAGAAGATAAAACAAAATCTATTCTGGGCTTTAATATATAATTCAGCAGGAATTCCAATAGCTGCAGTTGGATTACTAAGTCCTATATTAGCAGCCGCTGCCATGGCTTTAAGTTCAATTTCTGTTATTGCCAATTCATCACTCTTAAAAAGAATGAAGATTATTGATGAAAAGATGAATTCTTAAGGGTAGGTAATGCTACTCCTATAATCGATGTATCTAGGATAATCAAAAATTGTGATAATGATAGAATAGACAATGCCTTCCATCTATTAGGATTTGGTATTGTTGTTGTTAATGATGATGATGATGATGATGTCGCTGCTTTCATATAAAACCATACCCTCATTTTGTTATATTAATTGGTAACAATTGATATTGAATTGATGTCATTCCATTGAGTTTTTCTTTTTCTTTTGTAAACATATTGCCTATCTTCATCCAGACATACATAAAATGATGGCTTTACAAATGTAAAATGCCTCCTTTACTTAGTGTTTCCTAAATTTGAAATATTACAAAAGACGAGTCTATTTTTACAAATGTAAAGCCGTATTTTTATCTATGTGTTTATTGATATATAATATATATGAACATTAAAAATCAAAATGAATGTTGTTATTGTTGTAAAATAAATGAAAAAAGTATCGAGGAGGAGGAATAGAGAAATTCTATTGACAAATAAAATATTACTTCCTCATGATGGTACAGAAATCTCTGATATGGCACTTGAAAAATCTAAAGAATTTGCAAAAGCATTTAATGCTGAACTTTATATATTGCATGTAATAGAACATATTCCTATTCCATCTATGTTAATTTTAGGTAATGATAGACAATGGATAGCAGAAACAAGAAGAAGTATTGCAAAGAAATTAAAGGAAGGTTGGTTGAAAATGGCAAAAGAAAAAATAAATCCTGTACTAGAAAAAGAAAATATAAAATTTAATATCATCGCATTAACAGGTGAACAACCTGTAAGTGAACAAATTCTTAAATTTGCATCTGATAACAAAGTAAATCTTATTATTGTCGGTAGTAGTCAGCGATTGAACAAACTTTCAAAAATTAAAGCATTAGGTAGTGTTTCAAGAAAAATTTCTGAAAATGCCAATTGTCCTGTAATGATAATGCATTAGAATAAAATTTAGCTATTTTTTATATTTATAAAATAAGGAACTTTTGAAGTATGATATTAAAATTTTTCTTTGAATTATCTTTTTTTATTTTACTACTGTAACAGGACATGAAGCATAAGTTACAAGTCCTAGGGCTGTACTTCCTAATAATAGTTTTTTAATACCTGAATGTCCTCTTGTTCCCACTACAATTAAATCTACATTTTCTTTTTCTGCATAATCTAATATACTACTTACTATTGAAGTAGATACAATAATTTCAAATTTCATATCTATTTTTTTATTTGTGCCACTACTATTGTATTCTGCTGCCTTTTCTTTAAGGTTATCAAACCATTTCTGTACTTCAATTTTTCTTATCTCTATCCATTTCTTTATTGGTATAGGTTGAATAAATTCATAGATTTGAAAAGATGGATGTATTTCCATAGGATATAAAACATGTAATACTACTAGTTGAGCATCATGTTCTAAAGATAATATAATAGCATAATGTGCAGCATCCATAGAATAGCTAGAACCATCTATAGCAACAAGTATCTTGGATAATTTTTTTTCATGATATCTTTGATTATTAAATTTTATAATATAAATAATCAATCATTGTAATATGAAAATCTTTCTACATTGTTGCGATATAGAAAAACATCATAAATAAGTAACCTAGTACATAATGTTATAGAGTAACAAAGGGGGAATATTAATAGACTGGTTAACGATTTTATTTTTTTCTTATCTATTGATAGTACCAGTTTCAGCAGTATTATTATGTTCTTTTCTAATATGATTATCTAAATCAGTTTTATTTTTAAAATATTTATTACAAAAAATACATTTTTTATATTTTCTACTTTGTAAATAATTG
This sequence comes from Nitrososphaeraceae archaeon, assembly GCA_035706205.1. Classification (GTDB taxonomy): domain Archaea; phylum Thermoproteota; class Nitrososphaeria; order Nitrososphaerales; family Nitrososphaeraceae; genus TH1177. The sequence goes on from DASSVK010000085.1 coordinate 8,998, forward strand.
AATATCTTTACAAGATTAACACCAAGACCAAACATTATATAATATATCTAATATACATTATTTAACCAATTATAACAAATAATGTATATTGTATCTTATCTATCATTATTTTGTTTAGTCTATATAAGATAAAAAACTCATAATTATTACTGAATGAAGATTGCTCAAAAAGAGTGAATATAAATATATTTAGTAATTAGATACAAATTACTATAACATACAATCAAAATAAAAAAATAAGATAAAATTAGTTGATTATTAACTCATATTTCTACATTCTTGTGCACATCTACGACAGGATTCTGCACATAGCCTGCAATGTTCCATATCTTGACTATGTTTCTCACATTCAGTAGCACATGCCTCACATATCTCAGCACACAAATCACAAATTTTTTTTGAATATTCACTTTCTGCAGACATTGCCATTGATGCAAAAGAGTAGATATGAGAACATGTAGCACATAGTTCTATACATTTTGCTAACGATTTCACATTCTCCTCATGCAGACATTTTAAAGCACATAATTCAGAGGCTTCAACTGTTTCATTGCATGCATCTATACACGTACGATATTTCTGACTTTGTAATTTAGTCATTAACTTTGTAAACTGTATTGAGATAGATAAGCTATTTTGTTTACAAATGTAAAATTTTAATATTTTTTGTTTTATAATAATAATTAGTGGTTATAACTCTTAGTATTACAGATATTGCAATATTGAAATCATTATTAGATGATGGTCGCAAATCATTCCGTCAAATCTCAAAAGAAATAGATGTAACTACACCTACAGTCAAGGCTAGATTTAATAGACTTGTAGATATGGGAATTATAAGGTCTGTTTCACTCATTCTTGACCTAAATAAATTGCACATTTCTAAAGAAAAAAATGGTAATGAGTTCAAGATTGATAGCCTCATAAAATATCAGGACTATATAACCCAGAAATTAGTACAAAGGAGAAAAAATGGAATTAGCCTTAATGTCAAATGTGACCATTGTAAGATGCCTATCATAAATAGAATGTATACTCTAAAATTTGGTGAGCATGAACGCTTTTTCTGTTGTGATGCATGCAGAAATACATATCAGGAAAAATATGGTTCAAGAATAAATGCAATTAGTAATAGATATAGAAAAAATTTATGATTAAATTATCCCCTTTTTTATTTCTAAGTTCGTTATCTTTCTTCTATTGCTGTAGATAAGTTCTACAATAAATGTGAGATTTCTTTATAAATCTGCGACCTCATTGAACATTGATGACTAGTAGTAGACCAAAATATTGCAGTAATTGTGGTGAGACATTAGAAAATTTAAATTATGAAGAGATTAAAAAATGTCCAAAATGTGGAATTGACCTTCTTCAAACAGCAGCATATAGAATATCTAAAACATCAATTGTAGACCAACTACCATACAAAAGTCCTGGAACAGCAGCACTCATAGCATTTATCGGAGGAATATTTGGTTTACTTGGTATAGGTCATATATATGTTGGAAAGGTTGGAAAAGGAATTGGAATACTAATTTCGGGTATAATCATTGCTGCTTTGCTTATTATTATAATAATGATGGGAATAATGGGACCAATGATAGGAATAGGACCACCAATGGAAATGGGACCACCAATGGAAATGGGACCAATGATGATAACCGACCCGAACCAGATGCCTTTAATTATTTTATCATTTATCTTAGGTATTGCCTATTTTGTACTATGGATATGGCAAATATTTAATGCAAGAAACTTAGCAAAGAAATTTAATGAATCAATACGAAAAACGGGAAAAGAACCATGGTAAAAAAAATTTCTAAACTAGATTTTTTCAGATTCGTAAAAGTTTTATTATGAAATTATTTTATTATTTATTTAATATCTTCCAGAATATTCATTCTGTATGATACTAATTTTACAATTAGAATTATTATCTAATTCAGCATAATATTTTAGAACGTGACATGTTTCACTAACATTTTTCATATCATCTAAAAACCCGTGACTTTTACGCTCTAATTGAAGTTATTCTAATTGTTGATTATCTAGTAAAAATGAAAGCAGTTATCCATTTGTGCAATCTCTTATAACGTATCTTTATTAATAGCTATTTCAATTTCTTGTACAACAGCAAATATGGAAATATTTGATACTATTAGAACAATAGCAAAACCATAAACTAATAATCAATAAACAAGTTTCATTTGTTGTATTTTATGTACAATTCTATCAATCTTTTAAAGAGACTAAAATAAAAAAATTATTAATTTCTTTGTAAAACCCTTTAATTATTTCTTGCAACAAGAGTATTGAATCTTCTAAATCTTTGATAGATTAATTGTATAATAATACTATGAAGTCAATTGTACTCTTCTATTATTATTGTTTGGAATTATTTTTGTTTTTCTACTACTACAAATAGTATTAGCTCAAACAACTGGTACAGCTCAAATGATAAACCAGTTAAGGTTGACTCCTTCTCAATTAGTAGGCAATGTTTATGATGTTCAACTATTAATTAAATCCAATAATATCTCAGAAGTCCTTGATTTTTGCTTGCAAGAATGAAAATTAAAATTGACCTTATGAATATAGTGTTTAATGACCTAGTTTGGGAGCTGTCCATTAAAGACTATTAAGACTTGATATTTTGCAAAAATACCTCCAAATTTTTATTTTATAAAATGTCAAAAGTTTCTTTCTATTAAGAACTGTTTTTGTATAATATTATATTTATTAATTAAATAAATAATTTAATTACTGAAATGACGATTGATATATTTTAATTTAATTTTTTATAGCAAAGTTGAAATTTTTGTTTACCTATAATAACATTATGGTATCAATAATTCACGATTATGAAACCATAATTTTTTACACAGTATCATCCTTGATGTTAATTGGGATATTTGCATTAATATTAATATTAATATATGCTCCCTACAATAATTACCATTTTAATATTAAAAATATCCTAACTTTACCGGAGATATGGAAATTAAATTTTCAATATAGTTTAAACTAATATTTCTCTATTTTCTAGACATTTTAATTAATTTTAAGAAAAAAAGCTAAATATATCTTTGATTATCATATTAAAAAGATTAGCAGTCTGCTGACCGGAGAGTATAAATCTCGCTAATACATTCTCTTGGATTATTTTTTCTTCATCCTATTTCTTAAGTAGTCACTAAGAATTAGTCTAATCGTTTCTGGTATAGTTTCAAGATATCTTTCTTTACGTTCATTTTCTAACACTTTTACCATTTCTTCAGGTAATGATACTAACACTCGCTTCATTGCCATTGTTATATCAATGTATATCAATAGATATCCTTATAAGCATTTACTATAACTATAACATAATGGCATACAATGATTCACAAGAACTATTATTGCTGTCGAACAGAATTAGAATGGTTATTAGGTAAGAAACAGCTATCAGCAAGTTATAATCGTAAAATAAAGAGTTAGATTAGAAAAAAGCTTGATAATTTTGAGAAGTTTGAATTACCTTTGCTTATAGAGAAAGGGCTCATATCTTTGTCAGCTGTTACTAAATTTGGTAACGGTGTTACTAAATACAGTAACATAGAAACTCATTCTTCCTCATCAAACAATGAAAATAGTGCTCAAATGAAAAGCCTTGGGCGGGAATTCCCGCATGTTTCCACACTTTTGGACCCGCGACCTTTTCCTTACCAAGGAAACGCTCTACCAGGCTGAGCTACCAAGGCATAGAGAATTTATATATAACTAGATTCTCGTAAAGCTGAAGCGAATTCGGATAATATAAATGAAGATTAAATTTAAAAGACAAAAGAGATTTATTAAATTTTAAACAGCTTAATTTTAAATTAACCAATAATTCAATTATTTTTCCATCGATGTTGATTAATTTTTATTTTCCTATTTTATTATTTTTTCATTATTTAATCTTTTTACCTAATTGGTAAAATTTAAAATACGGATCACATTTTAATGAATTTCACAAGTCAGTATCAAGTAATACATTTTGAATTTGAAAAGATTCTTCGATATAAAATTATTAATTTTCTTTAACAAATTTAGCTACGAAAAAATAGTAAGAATATCTACATATTTAATTAGAAAAATTAGAGTTAAACATTCTTATTTAACAAAGTTAGATTTCTTTTGAATATAATATAAGTAATCTATATTATCTTCTTATTATGTAAATAGATAAGGTAATTTCTATTATTTTTGAGATAATTTTTGAATTTCTAGTTTCTAGAAAACATATAAATAAAATAAAAGATTTCTATCCATCTTTGATGGAAGATAGTGGAGGACAGCAAAAACCAGATAAAATAAATCCTAAGAGCCCTTCATATTGTGATCAATGCCATAATGACTCTATAATTTTTGATAATTCTGCAAATGAATTTGTTTGTTCTTCTTGTGGATTTGTAATTAATAATGAGTTATTAACTAATGAGAATATTCAAGGCTATATAATCCAATCAGACTATAATGATAGAGCTAGAACAGGTATGCCTGAATCTTTGGCGGTACATCATAAAGGATTATCAACACTAATAGGAATGGGTGATACAGATGCCAGAGGTAAAGCTTTACAACCAAAACAAAAAATGGAAATTCAACGACTCAGAACATGGAATAGCAGATCACAACTTAATGATTCTGTATCTAGAAATTTGGAAAAAGCCTTAAAATTTTTAAATAATTTTGGAGATAAGCTTTGTGTTAATCATGCAGTAATTGAAAGTGCTGCATATATTTATAGAAAGGCTGCAGTTAAAAAATTAGCTAAGGGGAGATCTACTATTGGTTTGGTCGGGGCATCTCTATATGCAGCATGTCGAGAAGCTTCAACTCCAAAGACTATTTTAGATATTGCTGATATTTGTAATCTATCAAGCAAAGAGTTGATGGCTCACTATAAACTTATATTAAATGAACTAGAGCTTCATATTCCTGCTACTAAAGGTCCAGATTACGTTACGATTATTTGTAATAGATTAAAATTAAGTGAAAAAACTAAAAGAGAAGCATTACAAATATTTTCCAAAGTCGAGCAAAAAGGTATTTCAATTGGTAAAAATCCTCGGGCAATAGCGGGTGCAGTTATATATTTAGCCTCTCAGATTTGCGATGAATTCATTAGACAAGTAGAAATATGTCAAGTCGCTGATATTTCTACTGTTTCCCTAAGAAAAAGATGTAAGGAAATTAAAGCTTTGACTGAGATGGACAATATACCTGATATTTAACATCTATATTTTAAATATACGCTCTAAGAAATGAAACCAAAAAAGGAAAGTCAACAATGATTGTTTTATATCATCTATAGCTTTTTTCCCGCCAAATACCAATTATTTTTTGGATTTTCATCAAATACAACTATCACGTGTTCTGGTTTTGTTTTTATAATCTCAACTGCTAAATTTGTTATTTTTTCTGCAAATAATCTTTTTTGTTCCTCAGATCTACCTGGATATAACGATACAGTAATTAAAGGCAATAAATTATTTTAAAATCACTATTAAATAAACTAACTTAGTTAAAAATATTAAATATTTAGTATTTATTATTAAATTATTATACATTTAATAACATATAATTTTAGAAGGGTGATTTATTTTTAATAACTATATAAAAATTATATTAATATCCGAATCTCCATAATTATTTATCTTTATGCTTATATATTCGTAGAAAATAGCTTTTAATATCAATGCTCAGTGTTGAAGAATGGAAAAGATGGTTCTTATATCAACTAATTGGTGAAGGAGTGCATAATGCAATCTACCATGAGCAAATTTTAAAAGAACTTGGAAAGCATTACGATATCAATTTGGATAAGGCATTGAGAGATTTAATTGATGATGGAATAATAATGTTAATTGAATCAAAAAAGAAAAAGAAGTATATTGTAAATTTTGAAAGTCTATTAGAGGCTCAAATGATAATTAATATTGATAAAAATATCAAGGTTCAAAAAGAAAAAGCTAAGAAAACTCCTGACTATGATAATGTTAATTATATGGATTCAATAAATGAAAAAAAAATTGTTCAACCTTTTCTGCCAGAGCCTAGCGGATATATTTACTGGTTTGATAATGAAGAATATAGAAAATTTAAGAATCAAACTGTTTATAGAATATATTTTAAAGAAACAGACAGGATGAATTTTGCTGCACAATTGATAACAAAGCCAATAGGAAGTTCTAAAATTATTTATATGGGATCGCTCAATGATCCGAATTCATATATAGCTCGTTTATGGAGGGCAGTAATATCAGTCTCAGAAGAAAACAAGGGAGGGACTTTTATACTTCAGGAAATACAAGACAAAGATAGAATTGCATGTGGGAATAATAGACAGAGAGGAAAAATTGCACTATCTATTTTTAAGAAATTGGGGTATATACAGCAATCAGAGTTCAAAGGTAACTCTATTCGATTTAAGGTTAGTGGCAAGAAGCCATATTCAATAACTTTAGATGAAATCTTTAATCTAAAAAGCAAATAATTTTTTTGTCTTTTTATGAATAAGATTAAATGATTTTTGGTTTATTTCATATTCTTTTAGATTACAATAATTCAATATGAATTCAACACTATATTTATTAAATATATTCTTCATAGCAATGAAAAAAATTTATTTTAAATTATTTAGTTGAAATATAGACATTAGATATTATCTATATTATTCAATTAGTAGTTGTTGAAAAAGATTGAAAGAATAGAAAGAAATCAAAGAAAAATCTATATTATTATTGATTAAGTAACTAAGTAAAAAATGAGAATCTAACCTAGTAGATGATGTAACTAGTTGACTTAAAACATATAGCAATATTAAAAATGCAATTACTATAATTACCAGAATTATTATTCTATATTTGATATCTCCAATTTTATTTTTACTTTGTGTTGCTGCTTGTTGTTTTTTTTGTTGGGGAATCTGTTTTTGACTTTGTTTTTCTAATTCCTCTTTTCTTTTTTTGGATTGTTTAGTATTTAGAATTGGAATTTTTTTTACTATAGAACCATCTAATTTAGACTTTTGAATTTCATATAATATTGTTTCTTCACCTTGATTTGATTTCAGATTAAAAAGATCAAGAGCTTTTGAATAGTCATCAAATTCTTCAACCGATGATGACCATTCTACCTCCCATGATTTTATATTTTCTATTGTAGAGTCTGTTTCATGATTGGCAGACATTGATTATAATAATATATGAATGTTATTTAATAATTTACTTCTATTTATATTAGTAATTTCTGATTAGCAAAATGTAAATTAATTAATTAGAATTATATTAATGAAAAAATGCATCGACCATAAATGCAATAAAGACAGCTGTAAGATAAGGACTAGAAAATTTAAAAACAGTCCATGAGGCCTTTTCTGTCGGTTTTAGTAATAGCCATAAAGAAAGACCCATCATTATAGCGCCAGATAAACTTACAGTAATTAAATATATTTGTCCAAATTGATTAAAGAAGAAAGGAAGCATACTGGATAAAACCATTAACAAAGTAGTTCCCGCAATTATTCTTACTGATTTTTTCTCTTCAGAAACTACTGGCAACATAGGAATTTTGGCTTTCTGATAGTCTTTTCGTACATGTAAAGCTAAACTCCAGATATGTGTTGGTATCCATAAAAATACTAGAGCAGCCATAATTAAACCTATTTCTATATTTTGAGTTGTTACAGTAACGTATCCAATTAATGCTGGTGCTCCTCCTGAAAAACCACCGAGAATAATATTTAATTGGCTACGTCTCTTTAGCCATTTACTATAAACTATAATATTGTCAAATAAACCAAATAACATTAATAAAAATGCCCATATATTAATAAACCATGAAAATATTAATGCAATAGCAGTTAAAGCCAAACCGAAGACTAGAGCATTCTTTGGAGAAATTCTTCCGGATGGTATGGGTCTATCTTTAGTTCTATCCATTATAGCATCAATATCACGATCATTATAACCAGTCAGAGTATCAGCAGCAGCTGAACCGGCCGCAACTCCTGCAAGAAGTAATATCCAAGTCAAAGGACTTAATTGTACATCAAATAAAAAAGAAGCAGTCAAAGCTGATCCAAAGGCAGTAAATACTAATAAATACCATATTTTTGGTTTTGTTAATTCATAATAATTTTTGACCCTATTTACAACGGTCACTTCAGGCATCACTATTTAAATATCAACTCGTTATTAACCAACCTAAGTTATCATACGTTTTTATATTTATATCTTCAAATCAAAATTAAAAGAAATAAAAAAAGTTAAAGCATATTTTTAGTTTTGAGCAATTCAGCTAAAAGTACTGCGCCTTTTGCAGAACCCATTTTTTCATTATGGGAAAGCAATACATATTTTATACCATTATCAAATACTGTATCTTTTCTTAATCTACCTACGAACGTAGTCATTCCATCATTAATTTCTCTATCAATCCTTGGTTGAGGTCTAGTAGGATCATCATGAACTATTATATATTCACTTGGCGAAGAGGGTAGGTCTTTGATTTTTATAGATTTAGAAAACTTTATCATAGATTCTTTAACTTGTTCCGGATCGGAATAGTTTGTTGTCTCAACAAAAACAGTTTCAGTATGTCCATCCATTACAGGTACTCTTGTGCAGGTACAACTGACTTTGATATTTGATGAAGAAATTGAATCATTAATTAAGGTACCTAAGATCTTCTTTGTCTCTACTTGAACCTTTTCTTCTTCCTTTGGAATAAATGGTATAACATTATCTATTATATCAAGTGCAATAACACCTGGGGATCTTCCTGCACCAGAGAGAGCCTGCATAGAAGTCATAAAAATAGATTTAATCCCAAAACTATCAAGTATTGGCTTCAAAGTAATTGCTAATCCTGTTGTAGTACAATTGGGAAGTGGACAGATATAGCCTTCCCAACTTCTATTTTTCTTTTGTACATTTAATAATTCTATATGATCATCATTTATTCCTGGAATTAGTATTGGTACATCATTTTCATATCTAAATGCAGCTGCAGTACTGATTACAGGTGTAGTCTCAGCAAATTTTGGCTCAATGATTTGAGCGTCAGAAGACTCAAGTGCTGTAAATATTAAATCATATTCTTTTGGATTTATTTCATCTACATTATTTATTACCTTGTTCTTTATATACTCTGGAACTTGTTCCTTATTATGCCATTTTAAAATTCCTGTACTTTGATCACGAAGAGCATCAATATATCGCTTGCCAGCAGATCTTTGTGAGGAAGCGACCGCTGTTAATTCAAACCATGGGTGGTTCTTTAGGGCAATAACAAACTCTTGACCTACTGCACCCGTAGAACCTATAAGTGCCACTTTTAACATAATAAGGCTATTTCAAAGACTTTTTATAATCCTTTTTCAGATTTAAAAAAATATTTAGATAATAAATGATATCTTTATCTTTGGTACTGAAACCTTGGATATTTTTAGCAATGTTAACAATGTAGCTTCCTTAAATGATATAGAAAAAGAAACTTCACATAATCTTGATTCTTGTTCACATGGTGGCATATATTCAACTATGAATCCTTTAAAAGTAAAGATTGATTTTAGTTCAAATATAAATCCTTTAGGTATTTCAAGATATGTTTTAAAAGAAATTAAGAAAAATATAAAGCAAATTTCTAATATATATCCTGATCCAAATTGTACTTTACTTAAAGAAAGTATTGCAGAATATATAAAAAATGGTATTGATAAAAACTGGATAAATATTGGAAATGGGGCAACAGAGCTCATTCACAATTTTGTAAGATGTATCTCGTTAGAAAATTCTATTATACCATCACCTACATTTTGCGAATATGAACTTGCTTCTAAAAGATGCAAAATGAAAATTGATTATGTTCCATTGTCAAAAAAGTTACAGATAGAATCAGATTTAATTATAGAAAAAGTAAAAAAAAAATCTAATAGTTTGATTTTTCTTTGCAATCCTAACAATCCTACTGGGTTGGTAAACACAGGGGTGATTGAAAAAATTCTCTCTTCAATTAATAATTCCAAAACAATTTTACTTGTTGATGAGAGTTTTATTGACTTCTTAAACGATATAGAAAAAAAATCGATTATATCAAAAATAAAAGAATTTGATAATCTATTAATACTAAGATCTATGACAAAGTCATACGGACTAGCAGGACTACGTTTAGGTTATTTGATTGCTAATCCAAAATTAATTCAACAATTAAAACCATATCAAATAAGTTGGAATGTAAATGGAATTGCCCAAATTGCAGGAATTGCAGCTTTAAATGATCAAGAACACCTATGTAAGACAAAAAAAATTATTCAAAAGGAAAGAGAATATATGTATAACAAAATCAACAAGAAAGAGAGTTACGCTAATGCTTTAAGATCAGAAGTTAATTTTTTTCTTATTAAATTGAGAAATGTTAATTCTAAAATTTATCAAAAAATAATGTTAAATTTTCATGGAATCTTTGTAAGAGACTGTTCGACTTTTACTGGAATGTCTAATGATTTTATAAGAGTAGCTGTAAGAACCCATAGGGACAATCTAATGTTGTTAAAAGCAATTTATGATATTGATAACAATTTGGATAAATACAAAGTTATTCAAGAATAAAATAGGTTTGAAGAGAAGGAAGATGAAGAATCTTAATGAAAGCTAAAGTACTAATGGTACAAGGGACTTCTTCAGGAGCAGGAAAAAGTACTATTGTAATAGCATTATGTAGAATATTATCTAATTTAGGTTTCATTGTGTCTCCTTTTAAAGCTCAGAATATGTCATCGAAAGTCCATAGTATTTCCAGTACATACAAAATATCTCAAATACAGGCTATACAATCATTTGCTTCTAGGAAAAAACCAGAATGGCAAATAAATCCTATTTTATTAGTTCCCATAGGAGATGATAAAAGCAGGATATTTGTAGAAGGAAAATTTTATCAAGAAATGTCTGCAAAAAAATATTATACAGAATTTGTTTTAGAAAAGGGATTTCCAATTGTATTGAATGCTTTGAATAAGTTAAGGGAAAAAAATGATATAATACTAATAGAAGGAGCAGGTTCTCCAGTCGAAATTAATATTGCAAAATATGATATCGCTAATATGTTACTTGCTGAAAAAATAAATTCTCCTGTAATATTGGTGTCGGATATTGAAAGAGGTGGATGTTTTGCTAGCCTATATGGAACAATAAAACTGTTAAAATTAAAACACCAGCGATTAACCAAAGGATTTATTATTAATAAATTCCGTGGCGATGAAAATATACTTGAAGATGCAATAAGATTTATTGAATATAGCACGAAAATGATCAATTTGGGTATTATTCCTAAAATAGAATTTTCTTTACCGCCAGAAGATTCTCTTGATGGAACCAATAATTATAATTTAAAAAAAGCAGAGAAATTGTATTCAAAAAGACGATTGGAAGAGCAAATAGATTTACTAGCTTCAAATATTGAAAATAGATTAAATTTGAAATTTATCTTAAATCAAGTATTAAAAATAGAAAAATGATATCCTCATTAGACTTTATCATTATCCTTTTAATATCCTTAACGATGGATTGGATATTGGGTGACCCTCATAACAAAATACATCCTGTAGCTTGGCTAGGAAAATATATCAACTATTTTATTCCCAAGATTAAAAACGAGAAAAAAAGAAATTATGAGAAAAAAAATGGAATAATTTTTACTACTGTAACTATTACTTTTTTCGCTATTCTAATACAAAGTATCTTAGTTTATCTCTATAATATTAATATGATATTAATGATGGTTTTATCAATATTCATTTTATATTCTGTAATAGCAATTAAAGGCATGGAAAAACATATCAATGCAATTACCATAGCTTTACAAAATAACGATATTGAAAATGCTAGGAAAAATTTATCTATGATTGTAAGTAGAAATACAAAAAACCTTGATGAACAACATATTCTATCTGGAGCAATAGAATCTATTGCAGATGGTATAGTGGATGGAATTTTATCTCCATTATTTTATTTTTCTATACTTGGTTCTACAGGCGCCTTTATTTTTCGACTAATCAATACATTAGATTCTATGATTGGATACAAGGAAAAATATTTTGAAAAAATAGGATGGATGGCAGCTAAAGCCGATACATATGCAAATTATATACCAGCAAGGATTACTGCAGTCCTAATGATATTTGCAGCAATTATTTCTAAGGCAGATTGGAAAAATTCCATTGATATTTTCAAAAAAGAACGAAATCATACAATTAGTATCAATTCAGGTCATCCTATTTCTATCTTAGCTGGTGCATTAAGAATAAGATTAGAAAAAATAGATCATTATACTATAGGAGAACCGTTAGAAAAAATATCGATAGAAAAATGCAAAATGGCCATAAAAATAATGAAAATTACAATTCTTGTTTTCTGTATGATTATTGCCATTCCTATTATACTTATTATGGGTTATTTAAATTGGTGGAATTTTTTATTTGGTATATAATAATATCTTTTCAGCCATTTCATTTTTAACAATAATTCCAATTAAAACTTATGATCTAAGGTATGTAGCTCAAAATATGTATTTGTTTCCTCTAGTAGGGCTTATAATTGGGATAGCAATAGCAGGGTTATCTTTTTTATTATTTTCTTATCTTCAGAGCTTTATACTAGGATTTGTCATTACTGCAACTATTATAGGAATAACTGGTCTTCATCATAGTGATGCACTATCTGATCTTGCTGATGGATTAATGGCTAAAGGATCGATTGAATTTAAACACAAAGTAATGTCAGATCCTCGAATTGGCACCGCTGGAACAATAGTCTTAATTTTCTATATAATTGGAATGGTAATTTTTGTTTCTAACATAGAAGAAAAAATAAAATTGGTTTCTGTTATAATTATAGCTGAAGTTTTATCGAAATATAGTATGGTTTTACAATGTTATATTGGAAAATCTGCATGGATAGGAATGAATTCAATATTTATAAAAGAAATGAAAAACAAAAAAAAATTCATTGTGTCAAATTTAATTTTAATAACAAGCATAATACTTTTTGGCTTCAATTTTTATTACGAGATAGCAAGTTTATTAACAATATTAGTAATTAGTGTTGTTATATCATTAATAGCAAATAGATCATTTGGTGGAATATCAGGAGATGTAATTGGTGCAACTAATGAAATTTCAAGGTTTTTTATTTATCTAATTTACTCAGTTTTTTAAAGAATTGACAAAAAAACAGATACAAGTTTCTAGTAAAAAAAAACTTATTGCAATAATTATGTGTGGAGGAGAAGGCGGTAGGATGAAAAGATATTACAAGACAGAAAAACTATTGCTAAAGATAAAAGGTAAAAAGATAATTGAATATGTTATTGAAGCTTTGATTAAATCTGATTGTTTTGATAAAATTGGAGCATGTACAAGTCAAAATAGTATAAGAACAAGGAAATTTTTACAACAATATAACCATAAACATGATATACATATACAAATTATAGAAGGTAACGGTAATGGCTATTCTTCTGATTTGTTATTTATTATAAAAAAATTTTTTAATTCTATTATATTTATAATATCGGCAGACCTTCCTTTACTTTCACAAATAGATATAATGGAGATCTTAAATAAATGTGATTTTAAAAAAACCTGTAATACAATCATATTCAATAAAAAAATTATTGACCAGATAGGCATTAAACCCAGTATTATATTTGAATATAGAAAAAAGAATTATTGTTATTCAGGTATTGCGATCTTTAATCTTAAAAAAGAAGAAAATTATAATTCTAAGCTGATTAAAGAAAGTTTTGTAATCCTGAATCGTATTGGAATAGCTGTAAATGTCAATGAGAAAAAAGATCTACATATTGCTAGATATATAATTAAAAGATTAGAATATAATAAAAATAAATTAAAGCTCTAAGATAATAATAGAGTTAATCCAAAGGATTTAGCAAATTTCCATTAATTTTTGCTTTACCACCAGATCTCTCAGCCAATAATTCACTACAGGACTTACAATAGATATTAGAAGTGGTGTGAGAATAAACTATATTTTTTTCTTCACATTTTGAACATTGAATATGGAGAAAAGTACTATTTGGTTTTGGTATTAATATATTTTCTTTCATAATTTACAATCACTTCTCTCTCTACTTATGAGCTAATTTCTAATTTTCGCATACGCATACCTTCTCTCATTGATTTGCTTTGACATGTTCTACAAGTATATCTTAACGTAATCTTTTTAGTTGTTTTAGCTGTTCTTTTTAATTCAGGAAATTTCTGACCTCCATATCCTTTTTTGTCTTCTGCATGTCTTCGTGCACCTAAAGCTGTTTTTCTGTCTTTTCCTTTTTTATAGATGGATACTGCTTGAACTGTATGACTCTTACACTTTGGACAGAATTTGCGCATTTCCTTTTGCATCTTCATATTGAACCTTTAACGATTTAGGGTTATTTAAGGAAAACTAATATATTAATTCAAATTTAGAATTTTATTATCTTAGAATATTATATATTTTTTATGATAATACTGGAAATTCAATTAAACATATTTATTTTATTTATTTTCTTTTAATAAAAAAGATATATCTAGTCAAGTAAATATTTTTGTGATATTTTTAAACGCTTATAAGCAACCTTTTTCTAATCATTAAAAGAAAATGGACATATTTGGTAATTTAATACAACAGCTCAGTGTCGGGAGTGTTCCTGTTAATCTTGAAACCTTCGGCGTATGGATACCATTGACATTTGGATTAGCAGTAGGTCTGGCATACGTAATAGCATCCGGTTTAAGAAGAGCCTCAAGGTGAAAAGTATAATCCAAGAGAATCCGGGTTTGGCATACGTAATAGCATCCGGTTTAAGACGTCCAACATAACAATAAATTTTTTTAGAATACCTTTTTTCTTTTCTTTTTGTATATAGCAAATTAAGTATTTTTAAGTTAGTTTTTTTTTATCAATGTAATTGAATCTTCATATTTATCAAATTCATTTAAAAAGGATTTTAGATTCAATATTGGAACAATAGGAACTCCATTAATAAATCCAAAGTTAGATGAATGTAAGGTTATTATCATTGGAAGAACTTTTGCTATTTTCTTTTCTCTTTGTAACCAAAGTAATGTCCTTCTTATTTGTTTTTCAGCATATATTGAAAGACTAGTTTTATTATTATATTTCCAATGTTTACAGTCAATAGTGATTGCAAAATTATTCTTTATACCAATTACATCTAACTGAGCTCTAGGCTTAGACAAGACAATATTAACTCTAGTATTATATTCAAATAGATTCAAAAGTTCACTAGTGAAATGTTCAAAATCTTTCCATGAAAGTATTTTTGAACATTCTTGAATATCACATCCTAATTGTAAAGATAGTAGTGAAGCTTTAATTCGGTCAATGTCTGAAAATAAGAGTATCTTTTTCCCATTTTTGTCTGATAATGATCCAATTTTATTTTGAAATAAAAATTTTAGTAGTTGTTTTAATACAATGACACTCTCAATTCCTGTTTTTGATCTAAAATCATTTAATGTAATTTCTGTGGTCATCCATTTAATTGATTTTAAAAGAATATTTGGATGAATATAATCATCAACCAATTTCTCTTAAATACCCGTTTATGATGACAACAACAATAGTTTTTTAATTTTTAAAAATCTTACAATTAATTTTATATTCTATTAATTTTAAAGTCTTTTTTTGGTGTTTGAAGATTCAATAATATCTGTTTCAGTTCATCATCAGTTAATGCGCGATTGAGTCTACCTGTGGATGCGGCATTTATAAGATAATTTTCTACAGAAGCAGCTAATTCTGGTTTGACTATTCTCACATTGGCTAGCCGCTGTCTAGCAGGTGGTTCCAAGAGCACTAGTAATACTCTTTGCCGCATAGCTTCTGCTTCTGCTTCTCGTCTTCTTCCTTCTTCATCATTGAGATTTTGATTTGGATTAGACATCTTTTTTATTAATTTATTAAGAATACCTACTCAATTCAGGCTTTGTTTTTTGTAACTCTTTATGAAGTTCTGTTGCTATTCTATCCACTTTTTTCATTCCATCACCTGATATTAATCTTCCATTATTTTTCTTAACAATATAACCAGAACTTTCCAATTGTTTTAGACCAGTGCGTATAATTCCTCCACTAGCATCTACATGATGAGCAAGATTGTATCCTCTTTGTTTATTTCCTCCGTATTTACCTCTTAAATCCTCAACACTAATGGGTCCGTGAATATAGACTTTGCGTAATAGTGAAGCACATCGAATATACCACCAATCTTTATTTTGAGGAATTTTTTCACTATGAGGGCCTGTCTTTGTAAAATATGACCAAGAAGGTGGTTCGATTTTTTTATCATTTTTTAAATACGTAGCTAATTTTTCAATAAACCTATCAGCTGGAACATCATAAACTTTAGCCATTATAGTATCACAATAATTCTTAAACCCCTATAAATCCTTATTCTCATCAAAACTAAATACAACAACCTTATCAGAGCAATTTCCTATAAACATTGTTGCATAATAGACATGTTATTCTTAATGCCTTAATTTTTGATCGACCAATTCTAACCCTACAATTAAATCCAGGAACAATAAAACGTTTACATTTTTTACAATAAAATTGACGTATATCATAAGGAAGTTTTAGTCTCAATCTTTTTGCAATTTTTTTTGCAAGTTGAGCTTGACTATTGGCTAATTCATAATCATCATCTATTTTTTGAAAAGCACTTTTAATTAATATCAATATTCTTTCTTGCGCCAATAATTTTGCCGTTTGTTTTCCCAATATTATAATTATATAATAACTATATTAAAATAAAAATTTTTTTATCTTTTTATAAAGATATTTTGAAAATAAAATTAATCAGATCACAAATACGTTGATCAAATATTAAAGACATGAAAGCTTAAAGATGATATTGATATGTCAAATTTCTATAGTATTAGCTGAATCGGCACTTGAAATAATTCCAAAAGAATTGAGAAATAATTATTTAATATTGAATTATTTAAAAAAAGTCGGCAAGTTTGCCAATGAAGTCCTTCTTGATAAGAGCTATCATTATAATGCAATGAGAGAAGAAAATATTGACTTTATTTGGAAAAGAGGTCGACCAGATCTTGTACATATATGTTTAATGTCAATATTATCAACACCTCTATTCCTGAGGAACTTGGTAAATGTATATGTTCATACTATAGACAATAAAGTAATTTTTATTGGTGAACACGTTCGTTTACCAAAATCATTTAGAAGATTTGAAGGATTAATGATAAAATTATTTCAAGAAAAAGAGATTAAAGAAGAGAATTTAAAAGATGATAATAGATATAGATATTTATTAAAAATTGAGGAAAATATGACTTTTGATATTTTGCTAGCTAAGGTTATTCAACCTCACAAAGTAATAGGATTTTCAAGTACAGGTATTTTAAAAGACCTAAAAACTATTGTAAATGAAAATATAGAAATAGATAACAAGAAAGTAGCCTTTATAGTAGGAGGTTTTCCGAGTGGACAATTTTCTCAAAATATAAGAGAAAAATTTCATATGACTTATGCTATTACAAATGAACAATTAGAAGCACATGTTGTTATTTCTAGATTAGTATATGAATGCGAAAACCGTTTATCTTTATTATATGGTCACATCATCTAATTCTCAAAAGAAAGATTTTTAAAAAGAAAGATTTTTAAAAACAACTCTATAGAATAATTTTATTATATGAGTCAACAAAAAATGAATTTTTTATTCTCTATTCAATTAATCGTATTATTTGTTTTTACATTAAATCTTTTAATATTATTGAATCCAATTCATAATGCATTTTCTGATGGTTTATTTGAAGAAAAATTACCTCCTGCCTCTGTTGGTGATAGAGAAGCAAGTCTTTATACTAAAATTAATCCGCCTATTTTAACTTCCGATAGCAAGGAAAATGCATTTTTTGAATTAAGATTATTTGATGCAAAAACTGATGAAACTGTTGAGCATACATCATATTTTATAGCTGTCGAAAAAAATGATAAGTTATTAATGAGAGATCTTTTTCACTCTCATCAAGGTACTTTAAAGTTAAAGATTAATCCTACTACCAGTGAATCCATTTCTGTCTTTGGTTCTACCGAACCTTTTCTTGGTGGATGGACTAGTGAAACAGGAGATATTACCATTAATGGTCCGTTACTTTTAGAAGGAGGATTATATCATTTTGCAATAGAAATTTTTGGAATAGATAATGATAGAAATATATTTACACCAGAAAATGCGCCAAGGTTTGATTCATGGCTTAGTGTAGGTGATGTTTATAGAGATGATATAACCGACAGTGGAAAAAATTATAACATAACTTTAATATCATATTATGATCAAATTCAGAACTTTAAATATGATTCTCAACAAAGTAACATGTCATGGATAATGCCCTTTAATTGGGACATAAAAAGGATACAAGACAACAATATTTTTGTTCATGAAGAAATAAAGATACCCAAAACACTTACAAAGTTTAGTGAAACAAATGCTTTTGATGCTCTAGTTAATGGAAATCCTTTGGTTGGAAGATCAATAGCATTAGATCCATTTACTGAAGAAAAGAATTTCATAATCCATTTACTGCTGAATAAAGCAGATGTTATAAAAATTGCTGAAACAGTAAATAATAATACCAATGCTAATAATGCGACTAATAATAATAATACTAATGGCACAATGACTTTTAGTCTTTCTCCTGCTGAACAAAAAATCGCTGAAACCACATCAGAAGTGGTATCAGATATTGGAGGCATTCTAGTAAAATTCAATTGGGGGGATGAACAAATTTTATCCAATCAAGATACAAATGTACAATTAGATTTTTCTGATGCTCTTTCAACTGAAAAAATAAATGGGGATATCAAATATGATATCATAGTTTACGACAAATCAGGTAATAAAATTGTTACAAAACAAGAATTGATTGCAAAAAATGCAAAAGATTCGCAAATAATCAAATTTCCCTCTAAGGGAATTTACCAAATAGAGATACATATAAAAGGTATAACCTATCCAGATGTAGGTACTCCTGACGAAACAAGAAATGGAATAGCAAGAGGAACTGTAGTAGTAACTTAATTTTTAACTTGAGTTCAGTTTAGATATCTTTTTTTCCTTCATTATGATAAAAAATGGTAAGTTATTATAGTTTATATGTGATTTAACAAACTTATGAAGGTTCAATTTGTCAATCACCTTGTTTGTTTAAACCATTCAGATAAACAGATTCGTTTAAAATTAAATAATTTGATTAGTGATAATAAAAATGAATGTATTGAAGGATTTTTATATTGTACTGCATGTGACATAAAATATCCAATTATCGAAGGTATAGCAATAGTTGTAAAAAATATTGAAGAGTATATTCAAAATAGAACAGAAATGTATGGAAAATGGTTGTTAAATTGCAGCTCAAAGGAAATGAGGGAATATTTAAAAGAGATTGGAAAATCAATACTTTTGGCTAACAAAACTAGTAGATATGAAGATGGTGGAATTTGGTATATGCCGTATAAATGGTTTCAACAGGATAGCCATGAAGAGGACAGATTAATCAAATCCTTAAAAGGAAATCCAAACCCTAATGAACTTTATGATCGTGTTATCAATAGCATAAATCCAAAGATAGATGGAATAGCTCTAGACATAGGTTGTGCCATGGGTAAAACTACATTGCAGCTTGCAAAGAAATATTCTTTTGTGATAGGAATAGATCTTTCATTTTCATTTATAAAAGAAGCTCGCAAATATATGCAAGAATTTAAACAGGGAAATTCAGAATTTTGTGTAGCTGATGCAGAATCTCCTCCTTTTCATCCAATGAAATTTGACCTCATTATAGCAATTAATCTAATTGAATTAGTAGATATAAAAAAACTATTATCTTCTTGTCATTGGTTATTAAAACCACAAAGTGATATTGTAATAACAGATCCCTATGATTTCAATAGAGAAAAAATATTAGACAAAAAATATGACGCTCGATCTTTTAGAAATCTAATTGAAGAAAATGGTTTTGAGATAAATGAATCATATTTGAAAAAAGAAGCTTTCATTCCATGGATATTGAAAATAAATGAACGAACCTATTTATTCTACTTTGTAGACTTTATTAAAGCAAAAAAAATCTCAAAGCATAAATTGAATCTAAAATAAAGATTTAAAATGAATGAAAAAGATTTGTTACAAGGAATATTAATAATACTCTTAACAAATATCCAATTTATTATAATATATGTATGAAAGTATTATTTTTAAAGACCGAAAAAAGTTATCTCCGAGATATATACCAAAAGAGATCGTTCACAGAGAGAAACAAATAGATCTTCTTGTTAGAACATTTATAGATATAAAAGATGATCCAGATAAATTTCCTTTAACGGTCTTACAAATAATTGGTCCAGCAGGGATAGGTAAAACATCGACAGTAATAAAATCTTCAATTATTTTGGAAAATGAATTAAAAAAAAATAAAATAAATACCAAAATAGTGTACATAAATTTAAAATTACATGGCGGAAATAAATATGCAATTTACAAATACTTATTAAGTTGTATAGCTCCAGAATTGCCTGCACAAGGTCTTAGTGCAGAAGAAATGCTTAGACAAATGTTAGATTATTTAATTATTAATAACATGTACTCTTTAATCATACTTGACGAGATAGATTATCTGATCAAAATTTCAAAAGAAATAGGAATAATTTATGATCTCACAAGATTGAATGAATTTGATCCTACTAAGAAATGTAATGTAAAAGGAGTTATTTTTATTGCTAGAAGTACTGAATTTCATGAAAAATTAGACAAGGCTGAATTGAGTTCAATGGGAAAAGCATACATTGAATTTCCTACCTATACAATTGAGCAAGTAAGTGATATTCTTATTAGACGATCAAAAGAGGCTTTCAAAGATAATGTTATTGGTACAGATATAATCGACTGGATAGCAAAAATAATAATTTCTCCTATTGTCAATGGAGATATCAGATATGCCTTAGATTTACTATCATATGCAGGAAATCTTGCTGAATCAGAAGGAACAGAACGAATATTATTAGAACAAATTAAAAAAATTAATAGACAGATCTATAATGGAATTACTGATGAAGACATTAAAGAGTTATCAAATAATGAAATATTTGTATTGCTAGGAATGATAAGAGGATTGAAGATAAAAAATAAAGACTATGTAGATTTAAAAGAAATAAAAATACAAAGTTTAGAGCTAGCAGAAAAATATAAAGTTAGAAAACTAGATATAGAAAATATTGTTGATGATCTATCTGAGAAAAAGATTATAAAAATTATATCTTTAAAAAAGATTAGTTTAATATCTTCATCAATAGAAAACCTAGAAAAGGTATTAAATAGTAAAATAGATTCCAATTTTAATTCTAAATGAATGACATATATCATATAAAGGATATTGTAGAGCAAGGATTAGGAAGTATTGGAAAAATAAAAATATTAAGAGCATTATCAGAAGAAAAAAAATTAATGACTATATATGCTCTACATAAAAAAACTCATCTCAAAAGAGAAGATATAAAGAGAAATCTTGCTGAACTAGTTAAAATTGAATGGGTAAAAGAACAAAAGATAGCAAATAGTGTTTATTCTATAAATAGAGAAAATAAGTATGTAGAAAAACTTGTATTATTTTTTTATGATATAGGTTATATAAATAATATATAAATTTGAAGAAAATTCAATTATAGTAAGACTGAAACAATAGATTTTATAATATAGTCTTGAAAATATAAAAATTTTGTGAAGTATATTTTTTTATTCAAACCTAAGAATTAATGAGGAGGATAATGATACAATGGAGATAAATCCATAAAAGTCATATTAGAAATAATAGAACAAATAATCTAATTCCAATTTTTAACAAAGTAATTTAAGACAATCATAGCCATTCCTTTATTCTTTGGCTTTCAAAATTAATTTTTTGCTTATAATATTCTATAGATGGTTCTTTTAAAATAGTTATAGGTCCCTCGCTGTTATAAAAATTAGTATCAATAAATCCTGCTTTTCCATTTCCAGTATCCATAAAACAAAAACCTTTCCCATCAAACTTTATTATATTATTCTCTTCTTCTTCTTCTTCTGGAATGGTATTTATTTTATATATTATTTGAGAAGATACAGATCTAGCTTGACCTTCTGCGAATATACCTGCTTTAGGCAAAGACACAACATCATTTATTTTAATCTCTGTAACATCACCGATAGCAAATATATCATTAAATTTTGTTTTTAAGGTAAATTTATCTACTGATATCCAATTATGTTCTTTCTCTAGTAGTCCCGATGTGGCTAGCACAGGAGGTATAAAATGAATTGGTATTCCAATAAGTATACTATACTCTTTTTTTTGCTTATTATCAAATTGTAAATAATGACTATCTACTTTTTTCAGCGAAAAATTTGGGAATATGTTTATGTTTTGTTTCTTCAAAAGAGATATTAAATCTAAGTTTGATTGTTTTCCAGCTACTGGAAGAGGCACTTTAGAAGGAAAGTATATATCTATTTCAATTTTTTCTCTTCTATCAATATCACGTAACAATGTATCAATTATAAAAGCAGCTTCATAAGGTGCTGGAGGACATTTATATGGAATTCCCATTATTGCAATAGCAATTCGTCCTTTTTTCAGAGATAGAATTTTTTTCCTTAGACAGGGTATGCTTTCTTCGTCATATAAATTAAAACCACTATATTCATTGAAGCCCGGAATTAGATCTGTAGCCAATTCCGCTCCTAAAGCAATAACAAGAAAATCATATTTAAAAGGATCAGAATGATGAAGTGTTTTTATTATTTTTGATTTTATATCAATCATAGTTACTGTATCCTTAATATATTTAATACCCTTCGATTCTAATTTACTCAGAGGAATTTTAGAATCTTCTAAATTTCGTTGTCCATCCAGTATCCATAAATTTGTTAATCCCATCATGAAGTAATCCTTTTTATCAATAACTATAATCTCATGAGTAATATCCAAGTTTTGTCTTAAAATATTTGAAATACAAAGTCCACCAAACCCTCCTCCAAGAATTAATATTTTTTTACTCATATATCAGTTATTTTTTTAATTTTATAATAAATATTTTTTCTATTTTATAATATTATTAGACTAACATCAGTGAAACTAAATAAATATTTTAACAAGATATTATTTTATTTTTAAAGACTGTATCGTGGTTACGATATATATTTATTTTATAGAATTACTATATTATTCGCTATCGACTATACAATCAGTTAAAAAAATCAATCGAATTATTTTTTTATTTATTTCAATTTTTTTGATGCTCTAATACTGTTTCTCAATTTTAATCTATTATAATATTTTTATCTAAAAATCAGATGATGATTGTCTATAATTTTAATTTTTGGTAACCTTTAAGAGAAGGTTATTATGTAAATAATTTGTACTCCTAGTGTCATTTGTAAAATATCGATTAAGGAGATTGAGAAAATTTACAAGGAATCGTATTTTTCTTATCTTTCGATATCTTTTTTTCTTGTACGTAAAATTTAAGCTCAAATTAGGATGGGTATAATCCTAAGAAAGTATAATCATAACATTAAATAACATTCAATAATAGAATTATTAGTTAGTATAACAATGGATTACAACAAATTATGTAAATCTATATTTGCTTTGCATGATGACGTAAGATATGCAGGAGTGGTAGATGAAACTGGCGCTCTTCTTGCAGGAGGAATGAAAAAAGGTATTGATTCAATAGTAGATGTAGCAGGAGAGGAGTTGTATTTAGCTCAAACAGCTATTAGAAGATCCATGAGAGAGAGATTCGATGCTACTTTGGGAAAAGCAAGATTCTCTTATATTGAAAGGGAGAAAATCTCTATAATTACATTATATTTGGATAAGAAGGTAGTATTAATTACCATGGAACCAAATATAGATTCACATACGGCAATAGATATAGCTGAAGATTCGTTAGACATGCTAAATGGAAAAATTGATATTTAATAATAATTAGTATTATTTTTATATAGTTTATTTTATCTTTTTATTTTCTATTCCATATAAATGGACAGATAAAAAAATTTTATTTTATTGTATAAGACTATGCATAGATTTTAAATCTAGTTTAAATTCATTTAATTCTGATGGTACATCAATTGAAATAGCATCTTTTAATGATAATGGTCTACCGGTATTTGGATTGATTGATTCCTTTTTCTTGTTCCATACAAAAGAATTAAACTCTATTATTTTTTCTGTATATTTTTCAAAATCATGAAAGAAACTATTAGATTTGGGAAATAGCTGGATATGAATACTCTGTGGAGAATAAAGTGTTTTCCATAACTTTTCAGTGATGAAGGGACAAATTGGTGCAAGTAATAACAGTATTACTGAGAAACATTTATGAAGAGTATACAGAGACGATAGTTGAAAATTCTTATTCTCATTATCATATACTCTTCCTTTAATCATTTCAACATAATGAGAAGCAAAAAGATTCCAGGTAAAATCTCTTATGCTTGTTGCAGGGATAAAAAAGTTATATGTATTATATCCTTGTATGCATATATTTACTAATTTATTCAATTCTGATAAAATCCATTTATCTGTATGTAAAAGATCAATCTTTAAAGAATCGTTCAAAAATTCTTTGGGGACTTCAAAAGATGATAGAAATCTACCTAGATTCCATAGCTTTGAGAGAAATTTTTGTGAATTAGAAATACTTTGTTCAGAACAGCGAAAATCTTGGCCCAAATTAGTTTCGCTCGCCGACCAAAACCTAAATGTATCTGCACCATATCTTTGAATTATTGGAAAAGGATCAATAACATTCCCTTTACTTTTACTCATCTTTTTACCTGTTTCATCTACTCCATAACCCATTATCCAAACATTAGGCCATGGTAATTTTTCTGTTAATTGATAACATCTAAGCATTGTATAGTAGAGCCAAGTTCTTATGATATCCTTTGCTTGAGGTCTGATTGTTGCTGGGTATGTTCTCTTAAAATATTGATCATCACCAGAAAATTTTGATATATATAAAGGTGTAATACTAGAATCCATCCATGTATCGAATGTCTTTTCTTCTCCAATAAATTCATGAAATCCACAATTTGCACATTTATCAAAAGGTGGTTTTTCTCTCCATGGTTGATAATAGCCACCATCTGCTTTTGGTAAAGTAGGTAATCCACAATTTTTACAAAACCAGATTGGTATTTCCGTACCATAGAATCTTCTTCTTGATATAGGCCAATCAATTGAAACTGCATTTAACCAATTTTTTAAGATTTGTTTGTGAATATTAGGAAAAAAATTTATTTGTTCAGTAAATTCTTCGAGAATTGGTATATATTCTAATTGTTTAAGATAATAATCATGTAAAGGTATAATTTCGACCGGAGTCTTGCTTCTTTCGCAGAGAGGTGTTCTATGAATAATTTTTTCTTCTTTTTCAATAAAACCTTCAATTTTCAAATCATTAATTATTTTTTCTCTTGCATGTTTTAATTTTAAATTTTTATATTTTTCTGCAGAGGGAGTAGTATATCCATTTTCATCGAGAGATACAATTTCTTTGAGATTTAATTCTCTAAAAACCTGAACGTCATTGTGATCACCATAACTACAAACCATAACAACTCCTGAACCAAAATCAAGTTTTGCAGAATGATGAGTTAGAATGGGTACCTTTCTATTAAATAGAGGTACTATGACTTCTTTTCCAACTAAATGAGAATGTTTTAGATCTTTTGGATTTATTATTACCGCTTGACAAGCAAAAAGTAATTCAGGACGAGTAGAAGCTACTACTAATTTTTCTTTATCTTTATCATCAGCTATAGTAAAATACATGTAAACAAGATTTGTAGGAATATCTTGATAGATTATTTCTGCATCTGCTATGGTAGTACCACAATCAATACAGTAATTATTTGGCCTATTTGAAATATAGATTAATCCTTTATTCCATAAATCAATAAAGGTTTTTTGGGTTAAGGTTCTAAATGTTATTGAATCTGTTCTATAATAATTTTTAAAATTTCCACTTAAACCTAGATTTTTCATTATTTCAATCATCTCATTTTCAAGGTCATCAAGGGCACTCTTGCATAATTCTAAAAATTTTTCTCTAGAGACTTGGCGCATTCTGATTTTGTATTTTTTTTCAGTATAAATTTCAACTGGAAGTCCATTTCTGTCTATCCCAATAGGAAACATCACATTATAGCCATTCATCCTTGCAGTTCTAGCAATCATATCTATTTGAGCATAATGTGCTGCAGCCCCAATATGCCATGGCTTCCCTGATGGATATGGAGGAGGTGTATCAATGACAAATATACTATTATCATCATCATTCTCTTTCAATGTAAAAGAATAAAGATCTTCTAAATCCCATGACTTTAAAATTTGTGATTCAATTTCATGGTTCCAAGACTTTGTAGTAATTATCGGCTCCATTCTCTATTTTAGTTTTAATAATTTTATATGGTTATTAACGTTAATATCTTTTCATAAAAACAAGTCATATTTGTTATATTTGAGGTATTCAAATCTAATTATACTCGAGATAGTAAATATCATAATTTATACATATTACAATTACTGCTTCACATTAGCTAAAATATGAGCTCCTTTATTTACACCTTCATAAATATAAACACCTAATGCATCGATATTTTTTGGCAATTTTGGTGCTAAAATTCTGATAATTTCTTTAGAAAGGTTTTCTACTGTCGCCTCATCTGGTAAAAGGTAAACCGTTGATTTTGGCATTTGTAAATCAAAATATCCTTGAGGTCCGTCAAATCTGACATAATAGTAAAGATCATCTTCTTTGAATAAATATTTACTATTTATAAAAAATTTGTGATCTAAATCATTTATTGCTTCTTTTATTAATCTTTTAGCATCACTGAAATCAATTACTAAACCATTTTCCATTTTACCAATGATTTCTACCATTACAGTAGATGTATGTCCATGAAGAATAGAACATTTTTTAACTAAAGGTAAAATATGAGCATAATCAAATGAAAGAGAAGGATCTTCAATAAAGATAGATCCAATTTTTTCATATTTTGTATCAAAGAAAAATATTGATTCAAATTCACTCAACTTCCCTGCATATTTTGAAGAACCTATTGCAACAATTTTCAATTCTGGATAAATATTCTTTATTTGGTTAAATTTTATTAAATCATTATATGAATCTATAACTTCGATGTATTTTCCATCATCTGTTTTAAAATCTATAGTGACAATTTCACCGTCAGGGAGTTTAATTTGAGAATTTAATTTATAATCTTTGCCAAGAAAACTCAATAAATTTGATAAAGATAATTGAGTTCTATTTAATAGATACTCTCCTTTATTATTAAGATATTTAATATCATTTTCAATAAGATTACGTTTTGTTGACACTATGAAAAATATTTAATTTCTATATATAAAAATCTAAGCCTATCTGTAATACAAATAAGATATCTAAAAATAGTGGCAAACAACAAGAAAGATAATAATATTTTCCTTTAAAGAGTTACTAACTAAAAACGAAAAAGACAGTTTCAAAAAAGAAATTAAAAAAATAAATTATAATGTCTTTAATCTCATAAATGTTATCTTTGGAACTTTTAAAAAAAATCATTGATTCTATTAATAACTGTATTGGAACAGAAGATTACTTTGGTATTGCATTCTCAGGAGGAATGGATAGTTCATTGCTTGCAAAGATTTCAAAAAATATCTATAAAGAAAAAGTTATTTTATTATCAATAGGTTTTCCTTTTTCACATGACCTTGAATTCTCTAAAAAAATGGCTCATGAATTAAATATGATACATTTTATATATGAAATACACAACAAGGAATTCAATTTAATAGTAAACAAGGTTATTGATAATCTTAAATGTAATAATATTTCCCATATTGAAAATTGTATTGCATTTTATTTTATATCGATTCTTTCTTATTTACAGGGATGTAAACTCGTTTTAACAGCTAATGGTTTCGACGAATTGTTTTGTGGATATGACAAATATAGACAAGTATTAGTACATGGCCAAGAAGTACTAAAAAATTTTATGGAGCAAAAAATTAAAAATGAATTAACTCTTGTAGATGAAATAGATAATTTCTCAAAGGAATTCAATGTTAAAATTAAACAACCTTTTTTGACTCCAAGCTTTATAGATTTTGCAAAGAAAATACCCATAGAGAAGAAAATATTAAGTGCCAATGATCATCTTAGAAAACATATTCTAAGAGAAATAGCAGTTTCTTTAAATGTTCCAATAGAATCTGCAATGAAACCAAAAAAAGCACTTCAATATGGAACGCTGATCCATAAGAACTTGATAAATATTATTAATACAGATAAAAATATAAAACTAAAATTAATGACCAAAGTAAATCATTGAAATTTAAATATTGTATATTTATTTAAATCCATTTTAGCACACTTTTAGTAATAAAAAAGAAAATGAATTTAGCAACTTATTTTTGTTATATTATTAACTAACTCTTAATACCTCCGAAATATAATAATAGAAGATATATAGATAGAATCTTTGGAAGATTGTTTAATTTTGCTTATTATTTGAGAAAGATAGTTCATTTTGAACAATAGAAGATACATTTTCTATAATCTGTATTCCCGACGCAAAATGTTGTTCCGCAGTAAAAAGATCTGCTAATTCTCTTTCAGAAAAATTTTTTGAGAGAACAGGATCATCTTTTATTGCTTGAATAAATTCTTTATTACTCTTCTTAGCCTCAAATGCAACTCTCTGTATATCTCTATAAGCCTCAATTCTGGGAATACCTTTCTTTACAAGAGATTCTAAAACAAATTCAGCATAAATTTGACCTTTCGTGATATTTAGATTTGAAGATATTTTTTCAATGTTAATGGATAAATCTTTTATAACTTTTATCATAGTAGTTAACATTTCATCCAAAAGAATTGTTCCCATAGGTATAGTAAATCGTTCATTTGCTGAATTTGTTAAATCGCGTTCATGCCATAGACTAATATTTTCCATTGACACATTCAAAAGTGATCGCAAAAGTTTTGCCAAAGAGGACACTCGTTCGCTCTTTATTGGATTTCTTTTTACAGGAACCGCACTACTTCCCATTTGCCCACTTTTAAAAGATTCTGCAACTTCATCTATCTCTGTTCGCTGTAAATTCCTAATTTCAATTGCAATTTTATCTAATGATGTACCTATTAACGCAATAAGAAATTGCACTTCTGCCAATCTTTCTCTAGGAATTACTTGTGTAGCTGCATCTATCGGATAAAGATTTAACAAAGAAGCTACTATTTGTTGAACCTCTAGTGCTTTGTTGCCCATTAATGATCCAGTTCCCACAACTCCCAAGGTTTTGCATATTAAAAAACGCTTTTTTCCTTCTTTTATCCTCTCTAAATGTTTTATCATTTCAATTGCCCATACAGCAAATTTCAATCCAAAAGGAATAATACTTGCATGTTGACCATGAGTTCTTCCTACCGCAGGCTGATTTTTGTATTTTATGGATCTTTGTGATAAAATTCTAGCTAATTCTTTAATTTTTGGTTCAATAATCAAAAGAGCATCTCTTAATTGCATTGAAGTAGTTGTATCTATAATGTCATTACTTGTTAAACCAAAATGTACCCAAGGTTTTGTATCAGGAGAACATTGTTCACTTAGAGCATTTACTACTGCAGCCATATCATGATCTGTCGTAGATTCTAATTCTTTTATTCTGGAAAGAGTGATTTTTCCAGATTTGGCATGAATATTGATCTCTTCAGAGGCATAAGGAGGAATTATTCCAATACTTGATTGAGCTAAGGCTGCTGCTGCTTCAAATTCAAGAATAAAGTCTAATCGTTTTTGTTCCTCGAAAATTTTTTTAATTTCTTTACTACCATATCTTCCAGAATCTATTGGCAGAATAACCATTATAAGATATTGAATTTATGTACTGAAAATAATCTTTTCTATCTTTGACTAACAAAAAAAAGGATAATATAAAAAAATGTATATAGCTATATATCTTTTGAAATACGGTCTATAACAAGTTTTGCTTGTTTAATATGTACTGCATCTATCATTTTACCATCAACTTTAAATGCACCACGTTTGTCACCATGTTCTTGAATTTGTTTCAATGTTGCTATAACTTTTTTTGCCCATTCAATTTCATTTTGTGACGGAACAAACACCTTATGGACAGGTTCTATATGTTTAGGATGAATAATACTTTTCCCGTTATAACCAAGTCTTTTGGCAATTCTAGCATCTTTTTGAAGACCGTCTACATCATTCACTTTCTGCCATATTGAATCCAGCGCTGAAATTCCTGCTGCTCGTGCATCCACAGGTATCTTTGCCCTAGCATAACTATATTCTATTCCTTCATCTACATAATCTAGTTTCATATCATATAAATAATCAAAAACCCCAAAGATTATTGAGCATACTCTAGAATTAAATTTTGCAATGTCATAACAATTTACTACTCCTTGGGACGATTCTATTGATGGGATTAATCTAACTGTTTTGTTTATTTTCTTTTGTTTTTCTAGATTTTCAATTATTACATTAATTTTTTCTAGTTCTGTCTCAGAATTAACTTTGGGAATTACAATACCATCCAATTGATCACAAATCATCGACTCTAAATCTTGTTCATATAGTCCAGATTCAAATGAATTAATCCTAACAAAAAGTTGAGGTGAATAGTTGTTATTATCATTATTAGTACCATTATTATTATTTGTGTCCTTAATATTTAACTTATTATTATAAGAATATAAAGTTTGACTTATCAGTTCTCTTGCTATTGATTTTTCTGAAATAGGTACTGAATCCTCAAGATCAAAACACAAAATATCCGGATAAATGGATTTTGATTTATCTAGAAATTTCTTATTATTTCCAGGTATGAATAATAGTGTTCGAAACATCCTTAAACGATCACATTAAAAATAATAATAATAACAAAATAAAAAGATAAAAAAATTATAGTTCTTGGGGAGTAGTTAATATTTTACCGATTTGCTCAGCATTTGCCATCATAGTATGTCCTTTTGCCATTTCAGAGAATGGTAGTTTGGTAGCAATAAGTGGTTTAATTTTTCCTTTTCCTGTCCAATAAATGATACTTTCTAGTCCTGATTTGGTACCTTGTGTAGAACCTAATAAATTAGTCCCTTTAAAGAACAAATACCTAAGATCAATTGTTGAGTCATATCCTGTGGTTGCACCTGTTGCAACTAATGTTCCCCCCATCTTTAATAATGACACTTCTTGGGGAAAAACTGATTTTCCTATATGTTCAAAAACAATATCTACACCTTGTTTATTTGTTAAATTTCTAACTTTTTTAGACCAATCCGGTTCTCTATGATTTACAACTTGATCAGCGCCTAGTTTTAAACAAGCGTCCATTTTTTCTTGATTACCAGCAGTTGCAATTACATCACAATTATACAGTTTTGCAATTTGAATTCCTGCCATACCTACACCACTAGTTCCTCCCATTATGAGAACTGTTTGACCAGGTTTGATTTTTGCACGATCTACTAACATGTGCCAGGCTGTCATTCCAACCATAGATATTGCGGCTGCATCTTCGAAGGAAACAGCATCAGGCAACTTTACAACATTAACTTCTGGTAAATGAGTATATTGTGAAAATCCACCCCATAATGGTCCTGTTTGAAATCCCCAAATATTCCTTTGATCACAATCATATTCTCTTCCCGAAGTACACATTTCACAGATTCTGCAACTAAGATTGGAATGTGAAACAACTCTATCACCAGTTCTAAATCCTGTTACATCTTCTCCTACTTCAACAACAGTTCCTGCAACGTCACTGCCAGAAATATGAGGTAAAGGAACTTTGACTGGTTCTCCCCAAATTGCCCATAAATCATTATAATTATAGGCTGCTTCTTCTACTTTTATCATAACCTCATTAGGCTTTAATTTTGGAGTATCAATATCTTCGATCTTGACTACTTGCATAGGATCTTTATTATATTCTCTAAAAACAGCTGCTTTCATGTTTTGGAATTGCAATATAGACTTAATATAGTTAACTTGAAATGGTTTAAAATTTAATTTTGTATGACTTGATTTTTCTATTGATATAGGGAAATTAATAATAATAAAAGTAGAAAATTTTAATGATAAAGGATATTGCTAAATTTTTTTTTGACTGTAGTTATTATTACCTTTCAAATTAAAATCTTTTAAGAAAGATTTCCAGTTTTGCAGTATAAATAATTCTAATAGGTCTTCTTTAGTATCAATATCAAACATAAGATTGTCTAATTCTAATGATTCTATTGGAATATTGAGTCTTTGTGCCTCTTTTAAATGATTCATATAACTATTATCATCATAAAAAGTCTTGATCACATTTGGCGGTTTTCTAAACAATATATTTGTACCATCAAATCGAGTTGAGGGACATATAATAATACATTTAGGATATTTCTTAGCCATATTACAAATTTGGTCTATTTCTTTGGCCGAAATAAAAGGAAGATCATGTGGAATTACAATATTAGCATCTATATCGTTATTAATACAATAATGATCAGCTAGTATAACAGCATTATTAACACCACTATCAGAATCTTTAATAAATTTTAAACCATTTTCAAAAGAGAATTTTTCAATAGTTTTATCGCTTGATACTATGATAATTTCAGTAATCAATCGAGATTCTTTTAGTGTTTTGATTGTAGTATTTAAAAGGAAGAATGCAAGGTTTTTTCGTTGTTGCAATGTTAAAATAGTAGATAATCGCGATTTGGCAAAATGAAGATTTTTCATAGGAATAACAGCAGATATTTTGTTCATCTACATCATCATTATCAGGATAATTACCGTCAACAACAACAATTCATTACCTTTAAAATGAATTTTGCCAATCTCTTTTCTTCTTTTATACTATTCATCAAAATATTAGTTTCAAAAGTAGAGATACCCATTTTAATTATTTCATTAGAAAAATTTGCATCTGTATGATCTATAACCATTTTTGAAATCAACGGTGAATAAAATTTTGCGATACCACGACAAGATAACTCTATGCCCTTAGCTTTAAGATATTTATCAGCCGGTCCACTTATTGCTTTTTTTCCTATAGTTGGAGATATTGCAATAACCTTATCTCTTTGCTTTATCAATTCCTTTTTAATTTGAGTTAGTGAAAGAATTGGTCCTATACTGGAGATTGGGTTTGCTGGAGCAAGAATAATAATATCAGATGACCGAAGAATTCTTAATACATCTTTATTGCATTTTGCTTTTTCGCTATTTTTATAATAAACATCCAATACTCTTGGTTTTGCTTTATTTTTTACCCAAAATTCTTGGATATTCATATCTCCTTTATTTGTAACTATTCTTGTTTCGATATGCACGTTTGAAGCCGGGATTATGCTGTTTTTAATGTTGTATTGGTGAAATGCAATCCATTTTATTATTTCTGACAAGGAGAAGCCTTTTGAAAGCAATTTTGTTCTTATAATATGAGTAACAAGATCTTTATCGCCAACTTGAAACCATGATTCTTCTCCTAGTACCTTCAGAACGTTAAGATAGTAAAAAGTGTCATTTTCAATTCCCCACCCACGATTTTTATCTAGTATTCCTGCTAATCCATAAATACATGTATCAATATCTGGACAAACATACAAACCATTAAACCAAAAATTATCACCAATATTAGATATAATTGATAGATTAGAGGTACAACTAGCTAGTCCGCGAATAATTTTTATCGAGCCAGTTCCTCCGGCTAAAATTGTTATCAAATAATAAATTTAATAAAAAATGATAATCTAAAATTTTCGGTTGTTATTATATAATATATAAGAGTAATTCTATAATTTCTTTTTTTAAAGTACAAGAAATACAACAATAAGGTTATATTCGACAAAATAGGAGATTTATATGTGATCGGAGGGTTCTTTTTATTCTGTTGGATAATGGGATTAATTTTGATTCCTACTGCTATTTCTCAATCATTTGCTTCACAAATGGAAGTTTTTCTTCTTCCTGAAAGGGATCAGGCCGATCCCATTTTTACTAGCATTAGGTTTATCACTCTTAGATATGAACCTGGAAGCGAGCTATCAAAAATTTTTAATGGTACAAATGAACGACTAGATTTTACACTAAATTCCACCAGTCAAGGCATGGATGAAATACAAAGAGCTATTAACGAAGCTTTTTTAACAGAGAAAAAAAGTCCTGTACAACTCTCTAACTCTAAATTGGACTATGCTGCTCAGATTAGAGGAGATGAAGATAGGGCCCAAATCTCTTACAAGATAAAATTTGCACCACACATGTCAAACTTTGTGCTTCCTACTAATGATACTACTAAAGCAATTGATCTCGATTGGAGAAGTGTTGTTATAAAAGATCCATTAACTGTGAACGTACCTGAGTATGGAGAATTTGATATTAATTTCCCGATTGGACCGATACAAGCTCTCTTTCCAGAAGCAGCTCAAAAACTTGAAGCTGTAAATGAAACTGCCCAAATCTTAAACACTCCTCTGTTAGATTATGAAGAAATAGGTATGTCTATGGACAGATGGCATTTCCTCTTTGATCCCACTGGTAGTCAGGCTTCTGCAGCAGGATCAGGGTTTGAAGAGGAGGGTGGATCTAAAGTCGTATCAGTTTTTTCACTTGGAGAAAGTAGTTTTAGAGAAGGAGCACATGCAGCAAAAGAAGCATCAGCAACTGCAATTATAGATGGCTCAGACGTTACCATCAGATCCTCTAATCCTCCCCCTAGTGGACAGATACAAATAGGTGGCTTTGCACAAGTAAGAAACATCAACAATGCTGAAATTGCTTTTGTTAGTCCACAAGGACCAACAGGAACTGCTACGGCAACCGGTGGATTTCCAATTCAAGTACTTTTAATTTTAGGAGGAATGATGGGTGCTGTTGCTGTTCTTGTGTTGGTAAAGGCTAGAAAGTAACAACACTAACATCTCTTTTTATCGTATTTTTATTTTTATTATTATTATCTCCTTTTCAAAGATATATTTAAAATATCACTTGTTATTTTTTATTTTTACATTTAACAATCCACATTTTTAGTTATTTGATCAATTTTGATAGTAACGAATGTTCTCTTTCTATCAACTTACTTTGAATGGATATACAACAGGGAACCAATCTAAACCAGGTATAACCTTACAATCTACAACTGCTCTGCTATTATTTTTGATTTATAAATTAATATAATTAAATTCCCCTCCTTTACAAATTTCTTTAATAGATAAAATTTAGATAAAATTTCATATCTTTTATCGAAAGCTAATTTATAATACTAATAATAATGGATATTATTATTATAGTAATATAGATATCCGATGCATTATTAATATAAATTAAATTGGTAGAAGAAGAAGGAGAGGAAGAAGAAGGAATTATCTCTAATTATGCAATATTTGATGAAACTGAGGAAATATTTTCATCATTAGCGAATTCTCAAAGATTAGCTATACTATATATCATATCAAATAATAACAAAAAAACATTATCATCAATAGCAAAGGAATTAAAAATTACTACCCAAGAAACACATAGGAATTTAAACAAATTGATGAATTCTAATATAATTCAAAAAGATTTCAAAGGATATTTTTCATTAACTGTATTTGGAGATATGATCATAAAAAATATATCTGCAATTAATTTTCTCTCAAAACATAAAAGATTCTTTTCTGAACATGATTTTCACAATATTCCTATAAAATTTATTCAGAGAATTGGTGCTTTAGAAAAAAGCGACTTTATCTCTGGATTTGTGGCTGTTATAGAATATATAAAAAGAATGTATCAAAATTGTGAAAAGTATATTTATAGTATCTTACCTCAAGTTCCTCTTGACCTCATCCATACTGCAATTCCCATTGTAAGAGAGAGAGGTTTAAAATTTAAACACATCTTACCTATTGATGCTCTTATTCCAAAAATAAGTGAAGAATTTTTGAAAAATGAAGGATATAGTCAATTATTACATACAGGAATAATAGAAAGAAGAATGATTAGCAGAACGAATTTAGGAATAGTTTTAACTGAAAATCAGGCGTTAGTAATGTTTCCATTATCAAAAGGTCATGTTGACATGAATTTTATATTTTGTAATAATGTCTCTATGGATTATGGATTATTTCATGAATGGTGTCTTGACTATTTTATAGAAATATGGAATAATGCCAAAACATTTGATGTTGATAAATTGAAGAAGGTATAATTTCCTCATTTTAATTGCTATTTTTTATAATAATATTGGTTTTTTATAATAATTTTAGATCACTATAATCCTGAATTTTCAATCAATAGTAGGATTTTTTATAATTTTTATGATTTTACATAATATTACTTTAATCCTCTTTAAATAACTAAAATAACTATATAAAACAATGACAAATAAGAATACAAAAATAGTTAGTTGTGAATCATTTGGCGACAAAATATGTGAATGCGGTTTCTGTTGCAATGATGGATAAAGAAGAATAATTAATCTTATTCATCACTATCACAACATCTTCAAATATATATTATAGACTTTTATTAGCATTAATAAAAATAAACAAAAGCCAACTTTTACAAATGTATAATTATAATCTCTCTCATAATGAAAAATTGAGATTTGGTGGGGAGAGGAGGAAAGGAAAAGAGAGAGATACAAATACAATTACTGCTGCTAATAAGATCTACAACAATAGTATTTTATAAAAATTTAATTATTGAAAAGTTAAATATTATTCTTAAACTAATAATACATGGTAAATATCCAGTTAAGCATTCCATTGTTAATCATGTTTACCTTAATTGTATTTGTACCAAATTTAGATCATGATGGTTATGTAGATATTGCTGCTGCTGAACCTTTAACAATCAAAAGTCAAGAAATTAAAGAATTTCAAAATCCAACAGAATCTTCTTTTTTGGTTGAGAACAAGAGTGTCAATTATTACAATAAAACATCAGGATACTTGGCATATCCAATTGTAGAAAATAATGCTAAAAATTTGACGGATAAAGAATTGCCTGGAATAGTTATGATCCATGAATGGTGGGGGCTTAATGAAAATATTAAAAATATGGCCAACTCTCTAGCAAAAGATGGATATGTTGTTTTAGCAGTAGACTTGTACAGTGGTCAAGTAACAGACGCGGCAGATATTGCCAAGACTTTAGTGAGTAACGTAAGGAGCAATCCTTCTGAAGCAATAAGCAATCTTCAAAGTGCGGTGAGATACTTATCTTCTTTAGAAAATGTAAATTCTTCTAAAATAGCCTCACTTGGATGGTGTTTTGGTGGTGGACAGTCTCTGCAACTAGCATTAAACACAGAACCAGAATATCCTTTAGCAGCAACGATAATATATTATGGTAATTTGGTAACTGATCAAGAATCAATTTCAAAGATAAAGTGGCCAGTATTAGGAATATTTGGAGACCAAGATCAATCTATTTCTGTCAATGACGTAAAAAATTTTGAGAAGATAATAACTAGTACAGGAATTCCGAATGAGATTTATATCTACGAGGGAGTAGGGCATGCATTTGCAAATCCATCCGGTGATAATTATGCTCCAAAGGAAACTGTAGATGCATGGCAAAAAACATTAGCTTTCTTAAATAAATATATAAAATAATATACATCATTTAAGATAAAACCGAATTTATTTTTATATTAATTGTAATAGATATATTTACTAGAATGAATATTATATCCTATACATATTTTGTATAATAGAATTGATTTATACAAATTGAAATTTATATAGATGGGGGCAAAAACTGATCTGGTCCACGAGTACAGAGATAGAACATATATTCGAAAGGACATTTTAGTTCTCTTGGCAGAGTATGGTGAACTAAATCAAACAAAACTTCTTAGTTATTGTGGACTCAATTTAGCAAAACATAAAAAGATTATTGATGAATTGTCAGAAAAAGGATTAATTGAGAAAAATGAGATTTCATGGGGAAGTAAAATTGTTGTAAATTATAAAATTACAGAAAAAGGAAGAAAATTTTGTCAAATGGTCCTTGATCCCTATGAAGAGATGTTCCCAAGAAATAAAAAATTACGAGAAAGATAAATAACAATGTTAATTAAAGAATTTAAGAGAATTTCGGGGAGTTAATCTATATGTCAAATGGGGCTAACGGAAGACGGGGTAAGAGTCCATCTAATAATGATCATGATAGTATCTTTCAAATAATGGATGGAATAATGAGTGAGTTAAACAGGACAAGAAAGGTTTTTGTATTTATGTTTTTTAGTATGATGATTCTTCCGGTTACAGCTATAATTATTTTTATGTATACCTTTGATGAACCAAGAGTTGATCGTGACGAGCTTCGAGCTAATATACAAGAATTTAACGTATTAGCACAAAAATTGAAAAATCAAACGGTCACATTAGAAAATTTGCAACAGGGTGAACAAGAAAAGGAATTACAATCATTATTCAATTCTCAGGAGTATAAACAGACAATCAACAGGATTGATGAATTATCACAAAATGAATTAAAGTTGATAAGTAATGAGCCAAAAACTAATTTGTATAAAAAAGAAATTCGATTAATTACATTCATTCTTTCAATAATATGGATAATTTTAGGAATACGACAATATGTTATTTTATCTTCCTGGGGAAAAAGATACGGTAAGTTTAAAAGACAACAGGAAGAGATAGATAAAAAACTTGATTTGGAATAATAATAATAATAATGCATTTGCAAAAAGATTAGTTGATTGAAGTACATCAATTAACATTGTTAAGTGCCAATGTTTAGCCAACCTTAAAATATATCCATTATTATTTATGCCTATGTCAAAAAGTGACATTAATAACCAAAGTGGAATGAAATGTAAGATTTCCAGAAATATTTTGGCTGGAATATTTGTTGGAATTATTGCAACAATTGGAATTACAGGAATCTCCAATATATCTGCACAACAAGAAATGGGTAATACTACTACTGCTACTACTACTAATGCTACCTCACAAATGGGTGAAAAAGGGAATTTGACTGGCTCAATAGATGTAGAAAAAACTATTGCAGATGCATTTAAAGCCAAAGTTACTATCAATATAGTTGATGCAATAACAGCTGCACAAAATAGTGTAGGACCAAACTCTTTTGTCAAGGAAGCAGAGTTGACTCATGCCTATGGATATTTGGTATACAAAATTAAGGTTGTGGATGAGAATATGAAAAAATATAAAGTAATAGTAGATCCAGGAAATGGCAGTATTTTAATGCAAAAGGAATTAACATATTCAGAGTATGGACATGACAAAATGTCTAAATCTATGGGAGACAAATACAAGAAAGACGGATATAAACATGAATATGATAAGACAATGAAATATGATAAAATGAGATAATAATAATAATAATAATAATAATAATATAATATGATATCAAATAAGAATTAAAAAATTTATTTTATTTTAATCCTTATCAAATTTTTTATATGAACAAACTAAAAATTTTCAAAAATATTATATTTTAGAATAAGTATTTAAATAAAGGTAACTTTTATCATCTAAAACCTCAGTTATAATATTTCGAGATACCATATGATGACATGGAAGAAGTAAAATAATATAGTTATTCAAACCAGTCAGTCATTTAAAAAAGAAGAATCTAAAGACTATTGGTTAATTGAAAATGTAGGAATTTAGGCAAAAAATCAAAAAGATGATCAGAAAACAATTTCTTCCTTACTTTTTTTGTGACAATCAATTTATTAGATAAAATAGTAGAAAAATTACGATAGATAGAGTATATGATATGATTCACAATTCTTAATAGACAAACATAAAATAAATAACTGAAGATTACTTCGTTATATTATAAAAGATCCTCAAAATAATGTATTTGGAATTCCAAAATAAAGTTATAGCAACAATAATCAATAATAAAGATTATATAAAATTTTAGATTCTAAAATTAACATAAATTGATACTACTAGCCCTTTTTTCTAATATTTTTTTAATAAAGATATCATAATAAGATAGATCAATTATATTTTAATACATAATATTATTTGAATAAAAAATCGTATTCACCAAGTCAATTTGGAAGAGACGCAGAGTTCATAATTGCTCTTCATCTAATTTCCAAAGGATGGCAAGTTAAATTATCAAAAGGAAGTAGAGGACCAGCAGATATTATGGCAAAAAAGGATTTAATTTTATTATATATACAAATAAAGGCGAGTTCTAAATTACCTCGAATTAAAAGTTCAGATATTATTAAACTCAAAAGTAAATCAGATTCAGAGGGAGCTCTTCCTGTCGTAGCAACACTACAACCATTCTTTCAATTATCAAAGCAGAATGAAGGAAAAATAATAACAACAACGATAGCAACTACTACAACAACAATCAGTACTTGTACAAAGTCTGCAATAAAAAAATCAATCAAGGAAAAAAAGGAAGAGGAGGAGGAGAAAAAAATAGAATTTAAAATATACTTTTATAATTTATCTGATTGGAGTAAGTTAGATCTATAGTTGACTAGACAAATGTAAGAAAATTTTAATATCCCCAAAATTATTTTTCTGTATTTTCGTTACCCTAAATACAAATACATATTCATATAATTATCTCCGCGAATCTTTAATCTCTTAAAACCAAATAAAATCTTATCAGTAATAATTCGCGATATTTCGTATTTTTAATAAATTACTATTTTTATTATAATATTAGAATAAAAATTAAGTATAAATCATTTTTTCTTTTTATGGATTAACAAGACTAACATTTACATTTTCAAATTTTTCTTTATCTTCTTTATTATAAAATAAATATACATCTGTTTTTAAATTGTGTTTAAAATTTGTTGAACATTCAAGATTTACAAATTCACCAAATTTAGTATTTTTCATATTTTTGTAGACATCAGAACTACACAATATATAACCTCCTTTAGCATAATCAACAATCCTATGAGCTAATATAACATCTGATCCCCAATATGCTATTTGTCCATCAATTTGTTTATATGGCTTGCTTTTCCCACATGAGATTCCTATATTTGCTATAATTTTTTTTGAATCAATTTCCTCTTGTGAATAAACTTTTTTATTTTTTATTTTCTTATTATGGTTATTTAAATACTTGTGAACTTCGATGGAAAATTTAAGTGCATCTTCCCCTTTTTCAAAAATAATAAAATAACCATCACCTGTTTGATTTATGTATATTATGTTATCATTTATTTTTTCATCTATGTTTAAAGAATCAGCAGCAGGAACAGTTAGTGAATTTATTATTTTATTTACACAGAGTCTCAATTTTTCTAGTTTCTCAATTTGAATATCTAATGGAATATTTTGAGAAGAAGAAGATTCTAAATCAATAGCAAGATAATAGAAATAGTATAATTGTTTTTTAGAAACCATAGAATTATAAAATTAAAAAAGAAATAAAAGGATTTAGCATATTTAGAATTTACTGCCATCTTTTAGATATAAACAAAAATTATATCGATAATAATAAAAATTTTTTTACTCCACAAATTCCCTAATTATTAAATTTTTCTATAATTTATTATTATCATTAAAAATACTTTTCCAGTATTTCATTTAATTCATTGATAAATTTATTATAAACCTCTTTATTTTCTTTCTTTTCAAAACTCAAATTTCCTAATTGCTTTACATTCTCTAATGATTTATCTAATTCTGTCAAACCTATAGTTGCCTTTGCTAATCTATTAGATAAAAAAAACATCGATGAAAGAATATAGTTTATTTTATCTACTTCTAGTTCAATGTCCTTTGAATAAGGAAAAATTTTATCAAGATTTTCAAGTAACTCTTTTTTACAAGTTTCTAGGCATTCAATATTGTTGTTACATCCTTCAGCTTTTTTTGACCATTCAGATATACATGCAACAAAAAGGTTATGAATTTTAGTCATATTTTCTTATTATTCACTAAATCTTTTGGTCTTTTCTATTCTTATATTCCTACCGGCCCAGAATGTTTATTCTTTCTATGTAACTCTAGTTCCGAGGTATCTTTGAAGTGAGCTTGGCACATATCACATAAAAATTCATCTACTTTGACTTGTGTATTTTTATTATTGTTTGGATTTTCTAAATCATAAGAGAAAGATTGATACTTTATTTTTTCTTTTTCAAAAGGAGTAGACAAAGTGGAATCTGATTTTCCGCTAATTAAATCAGAAGAAGGACTATCTTTATTTAAAAACTCATAACCATGTTTTATTTCCTCTTCATTTAAATTTATAATAATCTTAGACTCTCTATCTAAAATTTGAGTTATTGAATCAATAGGAATATGGAACTCTTCATCGTGTACAATACCCTTTTTTAATACTATTAAATGATTTTTGTTGTTCTTTTTTTTATCAAGTGCAATTACCTTTCCAATTTTCTTATTATCAACGGTAAATGCATCCGATCCAATTAAATTATCAACAGCAGCATCAGCAGCAGAATTTGATTGTTTTATCATAATTTGATCATTATCCTTTTTTTGAAATTTAAGACAATATATTTAAGAAATAACATTATTATTTAGATTATTATTATTATAAATTTTGTAATTAATATTATTTGTTATTCTTATATTGTGATTATCAAATATAAACTTAAATTGATTAATTTCTTTTGTTATTTTCTGAACTATTATTATTAAATAAGTATTTAAAACATTTAGAGGGTTTAACAATCCCATTATGAATTATGTAAACAACAAAATATAAATAAATTTTTGCTCTACCTCTCTTTAACCAAGAATAAAGATTCAAATCTGGTAAATTCACTATAAAAAGGTGCATTTAAAGACCAAAATATTTCACAATTTCATATACACGATATAAAAAAATTTTAAGAAATATAATATATTAAAAAAATAGATTTGTTTAACTAATATTCATCAATAGCCATAGGCTCCATCTGCTGGACGGCATTGACTACATAGTTGTTTTTCTTTTCCATTTTTTTTTGAGATTGTAACCTCTACATCAGAAGTTCCACAACTTTCACATTTTCCAATCATATTATAATTATTTATAAATTTTATAAAATAAAAAGGATATACATTTCTATTGTGGTAGAATATTTTATTCTAGCACTAAAAAATATTATAATATCTTTTGTACTTCTTTTTACAATAAAGACATCAGAAACTACATATATATAATATCTCCCAATCACCATAGAGACAATTGAAAGTTCTTTTATCAATTAGGAACTATATAAAAGGAAAATAAAATGTTAATAAAAAAATTAACCTTTATAATAATTTGTTATACTGATTTTCCTATTTATTTTATTTTATTTTTTCTTTTCTTTTCTTTTCTATATCAATTATTTGGTGTATCTTTTTGTTTAATGACTTCTATTATATCTACTATGAAATTATTAATTCATTAATTTCTCTTACATAAAATAATAATATGAATACAAAGAATAGATGTATTTCCAGTAACAATATCAATCAATTTATCATATCACCTAAAAATCTACAACCACAAGTTAACAATTTTACTGTTTCTGGACAAAACAAATTCTTTAGATTTGATCTCTATAACTCCGATTCTCTAATGAAATTTATTAAAATGGATCTATAAGAAACAAATTGGTTAGAAATAGCAGATAAATCAGACTGATGGTTTCATCAGTATAAATTACTATTATAGTTCTCAATATTTCATATTGAAAAAACCTTTTAAAAATTTTTAAAAATAA
This sequence comes from Nitrososphaeraceae archaeon, assembly GCA_035706205.1. Classification (GTDB taxonomy): domain Archaea; phylum Thermoproteota; class Nitrososphaeria; order Nitrososphaerales; family Nitrososphaeraceae; genus TH1177. The sequence goes on from DASSVK010000085.1 coordinate 52,907, forward strand.
AAAAGAGGAGTGGTAATAAAATGATGGAGTTAGTAAATTAGGCGTGTCATGTCATATGTTGATGATGATTGTTTATTATGGTGTTGGTAGTGTAATCATTGGTCCAAAGTCTGAGGTGTCTGTATTAGTGGTGTCTGTATTGATGTGTGTATTGATATCAAAAGGTGCTAGAGATCCATTGTTATCTGTTCCTCCACTTAGGGCTTCAATAAGGCAGTTTACAAGACTTGTTATTTCATCAGGTTCTAGAATTATTCCTGCTCCTCCTAGATTAGCATTAATGATGGCTGCAAGCGTTGCAGGAGTTTGACCAATAGCAATTTGACTTTGAATAAATGAACAGTATTCCTCAAGGTTATGATATGTAGCCATTGGTGGTAGATTAGCCAAATAAGTCTCAAATTTTGTTAAATTTGTTGAACCCAAGGCATCTAAAAAACATTCTTCACATGGATCTGTAACATTACCATCACCACCATCTGTTAAATTGCCACCACCAACACCTGCTACTATATTGGTGTTATTGTTATTGTTGTTAATTATACATGTAATGTCTTTATCTTTCTTATAATTTCCGTCATAATATCCTGCACCACCATATCCACCACCGCCAGATGAATAAGCGCCTGAGTATCCTTCTGCTGCTACTTGTCCCTTATTGCCAAGATTGATATCTCCAGTATTATTACCGTTGATATTGAGGTTAGTATTGATACATTTAATTTTGTTTATATCAACACTCTTACTACTAACTT
>DASSVK010000086.1:0-11600 GCA_035706205.1 Nitrososphaeraceae archaeon
CAAATAAAAAATTTAGTAGATAATGAATTAAAAGATAGAAATCAACAAGATCATAGTCCATCATTTTCTGGCAATACTACTACACCCAATGAAGATTCATCTATGAAAATAACACTTAATGATAGAGAACCAGTATTGGATAAAGTTGCCGCAAATAAGAATAAAATTCTCTATGATCCCAGTAAATTAAAATGAAGTTCTCGAAAGCCCCTTTTTTTATCTTTCTGTATCTTTGACTAATTTTTCAAATTTCATTTATTTGGTATTTTATATATCAGAAAAATCTTAACTACTATCTTCTTTATTACCACAATATAGACCTTTATTTTTGCACCACTATCGATATTATTCGTTATAGGTCAGTACTTTAGTTTTAATGATTCTAAATGTATTATAATATTATATTAAAAAATTATGTATTATAGGTTTATCCTTTAACATCTAGAAAAGATAATGACATTTACAAAAATCAGCTTTGTAATAATAAAATATAAGATTAAGATAAAAGATTTTATTTTATTCAACCTTATTTCAAAAAATGAGCTCAAAATTTATGTCAAATTTGATTAACATCCCACTGAGATAAAGACAAAAGTGTTTCATAATATGTTAATTCATAATTCAAGAATTCGAGAAATATAATAATGGTATACATCTAATTAGTTTAAGAATAAATTTTAATTCATCATAATATCAAAATTTGTTCATTTTAATAGACTAAAATTTATATTTGTTTCTTTCAATTTTAATCTCGCACTACAAAATAGAAAAATACAATATATTCTAAATTATTATCCTATTCTATTGGAAGGATAAATCCAAATTCTGCACCTATTCTATTATCATCATCGTTATTCTTTCCCCAAATCTTTCCACCATGCGCTTCAATAATTTTTTTAGATATATACAAGCCTAATCCAGTACCTTTATCTGATTTTGTAGTAAACTTTGTAAAAAGTCTTGATAATATTTCTTTATCAATGCCAATCCCTGTATCCTTTATAATAACTGTAATACTACCATTATCTTTTTTCTTAGCAGTAATCGTAATACTACCATCTGCTTTTCTTTTTGTGAACTCGATAGCATTACACAATAGGTTATCTACAACCTGTGTTAGTCTTCCTTTATCTGCTTTGATAAACAGATTTTTTTCTTTAATAATAAAATTCAAATTTATGACATTGCCCATTTCTTTTATATTAGTTTTATATTGTGAAACAAGACTTGAAATTACATTATCAAGATTAAACCATTCTTTTTGTATTTGTAATGATTGACTCTCTATTTTTGCAATATCCAAAATATCATCAGTTAATCGCTTTAGCCTTTTTGCATTTCTCATAATAATTTCTAGCAATTCTTGTTTTTCTTTATCTTCTTTACTTTGAGAATAAATTATATCAGTTATTGCAATTATAGGTTGTATAGGTGTTCTTAATTCATGAGCTGCTACATTTATGAAGTCTTTTTGCATTTTTTCATGTATCCTTAATTGGTCATATAATTCTGTTTGCAACCATAGCCTTTGAAACATTGAGGTATAAGATAATACCGTTGATTTGCTATTAGAATAAGTTGCTAATCCTATTGCTTCATAAGTTGTATCTTTAGTGTCATCTTTTAATTCTACCGCTAATGAGTATTTTCTATCAACTATTAGAAGTGAAATTGTTGTTTGTAATTGACTTTCAATAAATCTAATCTCTATTTTATTGAAATTTTTTAGTTTGTAATTTTTTTCTCTTGCTACCTCTACAATTTTTTCGTTTTCATTTTCTTTTTCCTTTATTTCTACATTTTCAAGTTCTTCTTTTAATTTGTGTAATTTATCATCAATTGGCGTCATAAGTTTGATATTTACAATTTTCTCAGAAGCAATTTCAGTTAATAGTTTTATGGTTCCTGCTTTTTCTTGACGATGAAATGCATTAGCAGTAGAAAATATTATTAATATTTTATCTTTAGCTGATTTTATAAGGTCAAATATAAGGTTCTGAACTTCTATAGGATTTCTAATAATTTTTATATCTTCTGATTCTATACCTTGTTCTAACTCCATTACTCTATTTGTTGCATCAATACCATTATTCCATAAATCTTCAAAAATAGAATTAAAATGCTCAACATATAGAGGTTCATTACTTGTTAAAAGGCTTTTAACCATTTTGCCATGTTCCATCTTTTCTATAGTTGCATTAAGCTCCCTATCGCCTAATGCAAAACTCATAGGTGGTAGATTATTAACATGACGTATTTGTATTCCCATATTTAGAAATATTTTAACTAATTCAAGATTTTGTTTTTCTATATTACAAATCCATTTTATTCCTTTACTTTCTCCTCTTTTATATTTATCAAGTAATTTTTTATATGAAGTTAAAAAATTATTATATATTAATTGCATTCCTCCATAAGACGAAACAATTAACAATTGGTAAGATGTTTCAGCCAAATGAATAATTCTATTTATAATTTCCTCTGGATTTTCTAAAATTTTGGCTTCATAATTCATTCCTATACTTTCTTTTTTCTCCTTGAATATCTTTTGTTTAGCAAAATTTTCAGCTTTAATAATGGAAATACCCTGTTCAATCTCTTTTATTTTTACTTCAGCGGGAATTGCTTTATTCCATAGTATATCAAAAAAGTACAGCTGTTCTTCTATAAATGATTTAATATTACTGTAGATAATTTTTTTATCTCTTTTTTCATTTAAACTAGAAGAGCCAAGAAGAGAAATACATTCTGATTCACTTAACATAAAATTGCTTTTTATTCCATCTAAGTGTCTAAGCTCGTCAACTATTTTTACAAGTTCTTTGCAATATTGAATATTATCTTTAGTAATTTCGGTAATGTATCTTACCATTACTCCCCTAGTTTTTGCTTCAATAATTATTTTTTTTATTAATTCAAGTTCAAAATATGAGATTAGATTATAATAGTTTATACAATTATCAATCTTTATTTTTGCATTAAGAAATAATTGTTGGTATAATTTACTTATATTTTGAAATCCAGCTACTACATCTATTCTTTGAACATCTGAATGTGATGAATGAATATTTGATGTTGTATCTGATTCCAAAGATAAATAATTATATTAATTTATAAATATAAAGTAGTATGGTAAAGTAATTAATAATATTCAAATATTTTTCTAAAAGTTTACAAAATATGTTTTTCATTCATTTAAATCAATAGAAAGATAAATGTAGGTGGTATTTTCCTTATTAGTTAGCTTTATTCAAGGGAAATATTTAACAATCACATCAACTATCTTGATAATTATACAAAATAATCTTATTACTCTCAATAGTAAAAAAAGGATATTAATAGTTGATGATGAAAGGGATATTTGTTTAGCTCTAAAAATAGTTTTAGAACAAAGTGATTTTATAGTAGACTACTATTATAATCCTATTTTAGCACTAAATGAATTCAAATCAAATTTTTATGATTTATTAGTTTTTGATATAAAAATGTCCCCTATTAATGGATTTGAGTTATACACTGAAATAAAAAAAAGGGATACCAAACCAAAAATTTGCTTCATAACAGCAGGTGAAATATTGGATGATATAAAATTCAAGTTACCATATGACTATAAAATTATTAAAAAACCTATAGAAAATGAAGAATTGATTCTAACGATTAATAATTTACTAAATGAATATAATGAAAATTAGAAGAGAATATGACTATAAACTATCATTATGATAAAGAACTGATTTTTTATTATATATAATATACAATGATAGTATTTCTTTAAAAAATCTAAATTTTAATTAAAAAATTTATTATTATATATGCCTTCAATTTGTGATTTTTATCTAAAACTTTTTCTGCAACTTTTATTGCTACTCAGAAATGCTACTACCAGTTATTTGATATTATTCTTTTTAACTAATATATAACTATTATTTTATTCTTTATTATGGAACATATATTTCAGTTCATCTATTTGCATCTATAATTGCCACATCACCAAGAGATACTGCGAAAGTTATTTGAACTTAATTTGGTTCCTTCGAAAGTAGAGTTGATAAATATACATCAACTATGGTAATATGGAGATGTAATGGAGATAGACCTATGAGCTATAATTTGTAGACGAAGATATCCTTTTGTGTAGTATGTATCCAAACAGAAAAAATTTCGATTGCCGAAAGAAATTTCTTTAGTTACCAAAAATTTGTATTTGAGACGAACCATTTTATTATTCTACTATTACATAGGTCTATATTTATATAATTTTTGATTATTATATTTAATCCAAAATATAATAGTAATTATAATGTTAAATCTGATACAATATAGAATTCGTCAAATCCAGAATTAGTAAAGATAAAGAATAAAAAAAGTAATATATAGATAAATCTATTTTAGAATCTTTATTTGATCATTAACTTTCATCAAAATTATTTTGAGCTACATTAACTAGATTATAAAATATTTATTATATAACCTTTTTTTTATATAATGTTAACAACTATTATTATTAAAATAATATTGTTTACATAAAAGAATATAAGAAAAAAATTATGTAGTAGATAATTTAGAACTGCCAAATAACGTAGAAAAGGCCTGACACCAGATTAATACTATGTTATATTTTTCAAGATCAGTATTTTCAGGAATCGGATAATTCTGATTTCCCATATTACCTTTTAGTTTTCCTAGACTAACAAAATCGTCAGCAGTTGTATCTGTTGAGAGATAGACATAGAGATCAGGACCATTAGTTACATCAAGATTTTCAAATCTCAATACTTGAGTTCCATCTGGGACTTTTAGTACTTTTACGTGTCCAGAAGCCATATGAAAACCATCACCAGCATCAATTAAATTGCCTACCAACATATTAGTTCGATTCTCTCGCATAGTCATTTCATCGTTAATAGTAACATTTTCTTGTGCAAATACTCTCATTATCTTATCTTTTTCTTCTTGAGTCATATCCTTGCCAATAGTCGCTCTTTCATCTTCACTTAATTCCATAAATTCTTCAAAACCCATATTCTGACTTGTTGTCGGTGATGGCTCATCTATGGTAGTATTGATAAATAAAGGAGAAATTGTATATGTCCCAATAGCTATGGTAATAGCTGCAATAACCCCTCCAATTATTATTTTGATCTTTTTATTCATATCTAAGAAGTAAAAATATCATCTTACTATTAACTATAGTTTGGTATTCTCCTTCTTCATTAAGAAATTTAAAATATATTTTTTCAATCTTTAATGGATTGTTAATGGTAATATTACCATTGGAGCAGCTCAATCGTGGGATTCAAAATTTTATTTCACAAAGACAATCAGAAGAGTACAGAGTATAATTTGTATGTAAGTAACTGGTCCCACTTTATAGAAGAATTCAAATTTCACTATCCCATTGTGATATTAGTTCTCTAATTGGATTACTAGAAAAAATAAGACGAATCAAGAAAAATAAAGGGAAATAATAGAACAAACACAATTAGGAATCTAATGCATACTCATTATTTATATTTGTGGGTAGATCAAAATTAACAAGAAATTATTATCTTATAAGATTATCTTTTAATTTCATCATTGCTGCAATAACTTTGTTGTCATGTACCAAAGCCAGCATAATGATCCTTTGCTGTTATTTTATCAGTTTTAACATCCTTTTCATTCTTTTGTATATCTTTGAGTATATTTATCCATAATTGCATTTCTTGTGTTATATCTTAAAAGAGTTTATTTACTTTTTTTCTAAACAAAAAAATCTTACAATATTTTTATTGTTAAACTGTAACATATAGATCTTTATTCTATAGAAATTAATACATTATATAACTACTTCTTATATTAACTAAGATATTTTCAAAATTATTAAATTTAAAATTTACCAGTTTTACATATGCTAAGATATTTAGGAATATTTTTCCTACTGTCTATATCTCTTCTAACACTGACTATAATATTCTCTTCTTCACTTCAAACGGCTATGGCAAAAGGATCAGAAATTACAATAAAAAATGCAAATGTTGATGAAAAGGACAAGTTAGTTGTTGTATCTAAAATTAACATTGAAAATATAACAAAAATAGGAATGATTAAAGTAGTTGGTGCTATCAACGGAGAAGAGTTTGTCAAAAATATTCCTTTAGATAGTATAGATAAAACAACTAAGAAATTAAAAGTTAACTTTGTGATGAACAAAGATAACGAGTTTGTTAGTGCTGGTAAACCAGATGAATTTTTTGTATGTGCATATCATTATACAAATGCTAACAATAACAACAATGATAATAATCCAACATCGTTATCTTTCAATCAAAAAGATGTAATTAAATATTTTGATTGCAATGAAGGCGATATTAAATCTACTAGTTTTCCAACTGAGGCAAATTTATTTAAAGCAAAATCACAAGTTTACAATAAAACTTTTACTTATTATAAGACGCATGCAAAACCCGAAGTCATATCATTTGCTATTCTTGGTAATGAGACAACTATGAAGCCATTAACTAATAACAATACCAATCTCTCCTTAAACAACAGTAATATAAAACAATATAATGAAAAAGTAAGTAATACTAATTTTGATAATAATAGTAACAAACCAGTAAAGGTAAAAATAATAGTTCCAATGGAAGACAAAAAAGATGCTAAAAAAATAAAGATTGTTGCAATGTTAAAAGGACAAATCAAATCTGAGATGATCGATAATGTTCAAAAAGAATTTGATAAAACAGGAAAATATACAATAAGTAGAACATTTGCTTTTGATAGAAATACCGATATGGGTCCAATACAAGTAGGAGATAGATTCCATGCATGTGTAATAGGACAAGATTTGAATCCACCTGAAGGAAGTGAATGTGAAAAGAAATTAATTAAAGATTTGGATAAAGCAAATTCATTAGCAGCACGATAAATGATAAACTAACTTTTTCTTTCTTTTGAATCTCTTGATAGAAATTCTTCAACAACTATGCTTTTACAGTACCATTTGTTATATTAGCATCTTTTTCTGATCCATATCTTTTTATTTGTTCAGGTTAGAAAATTTATTTTCAATTTTTTTCTTGTTATCAATATATAATAAATTTTAATTTATTTTGTATCTGCTAAATGTATGAGTTATATTAATGTTATTATTACTAATTTTAATAATAATAATAATAATTTTGTGATTTTTAAATCACAAAATTTGTTTTTCTATCTAATGATAGATAAAAGATTTGATCATATAGAAAATTATAACTATAAATTTTTTATGGATCTTTTCTATAACAGTGGATTGACACAAAATAGAAAAATATTAGAAAATATACAAAAATTTACAAAAAAATCCTAATATTTCTTTTCTACCAATACATATGATGATAAAGACTGGAAGAATCTTTCTTATTTGATGATACAAGGTAAAGCAAGAATAGTAAATAGGTTAAAAGATATAGATACAATACAAAAAGCTCATTACCTATTATCTGAAAAATATCTTCAATATAAAATAATAGTAGTAGGAATAGGAGATATCTGTATTGTAATTGATATTCAAAAGTTTAAGCTGGAAATATTCCAATTAAGAAAAATAGATACTAATATTGAATATATTATATCTTTATAATATAAAAATTAATAATAGATATGAAAGTAGGATTAGTTGTTCCTCAATTTGGTATAAATTCAACAAAAGAAAATCTAATTAGATTTGTTCAAATTGCAGAAAGTGAAGGTTTTGAATCACTTTGGGTATATGATCGAATGTTATATGCTATCAATCCTCAACAACCATATCCTGGAACTCCAAATAAAAGGGAATGGCCTGAATCTTTTCAGAATGTTTTAGATCCATTAACTACATTAGCATTTATAGCAGCTAATACTACAAAGGTAAAATTAGGAACATGTATTATTGACATGTTATTCCATAATCCTATAACACTTGCTAAAGAATTTACTACAATTGACATTTTATCTGAAGGTAGGACAATATGTGGTTTTGGTATTGGATGGTCAAAAGACGAGTACCTTGCAGCAAATATTCCTTATGAGAAAAGAGGAGAAAGAGCAGACGAAATTCTTCAAGCTATGAAAAAGGTATGGACAGATGATATTGTAGAATTTAATGGAGACTTTTATAAAATTCCAAAATCAATAATTAATCCAAAACCTATTCAAAAACCTCATCCTAAGATTTTGCTAGGTGGTTTCTCCCAAAATACATTTGAACGTATGGCCAAATATGGAGATGGTTATATAGGAGCATTAGTAGGATCTTTTGGATACTTTCACAATTTAATTAAAATGTTTAATGACTCTATTGAAAAAGGTTCAAGAACTAGAAAGGATTTTGATCTAACTATTCTAACATACCCATATCATATGAAAGGTAGTAGCTCTGAAAAAAAAAATAATCGATCTCCTATGACTGGAGGAACAATTGATGAAATTGGTTCTGATTTATCTATGCTCGAAAGTTCTGACGTTGACAGAGTAATTCTTGCAGTGAATGCAGAAAAGGATTATGATGTAAATGAAACTATTGAATTTGTTAAAGAATTAAGAAAATTCTGTTAATAGTTATTAAATAAATAAACATTATTTTTATCAATGATGTAAAAAGATATTCTCTATGTATTAGAATTTTGGAATATATCTTAATTTCCTTAGTAGATTATAAAGACTTTTTAGCTTTTTAATTCCTTAATTATGATATTTCTAAAATATACTTTGGATCTATCATCATGATTTTGTAATCCTATAAAACCTTCTAAAGATCTATTTCCTAAATAATTTGTTACTGCTTTTTCCTTATTCAAAGTTACTGAATAGTATTGTTGTATTACACTGATTTCAAAAGTATTCCATCTGCCTACTGCTAATTGCTTTGACAAGGATTTTGTTTTTGGTGATGAACCTTTATAATTGTAGATTGCTCCAGTTCTATGAATGGGATTACCATCAGGTGAACCAATATCATCAATTTGAATCTCATATCCATACTCAATTGCTATATTTGGATCGTTACAAGGATTAGGAAATCGTACAAATATTCCAGAATTGTCACTTCTATTTGTTACTTTCCATTCAAGAGCTAATATAAAATCCTTGAATTTCTTTTTGTAATACCACAATAATCCCATTCCACCTTGTGTTAGTAATGCCTTTTCACTTTCAATGATAAGAAAATTGCCCTTACCAGCCATCTTCCATCCATCCAAAGTTTTACCATCAAAAAGTTTTACAAAAACCTCATTATTTTGAATATCATACATCTCATAATTATTATAGAAATCCTACTACTAATATATTATTTTATCCTATACACATAATTTTAGATTAGATTTGATAGTATTATATGATCTTACAATTCATTTTCCATTTCTTGATGATTCCAATTCATAAGATGTATTTTTTAGACTAAGAACATGAAAATACAAATACAAAGAATACGTAACAATAAAGGTGGCTATTCGGTTTCTGACAAATTTTAACAATATATATGTTTAAAATAGAACATTTGCAACAAAGTATATTTTCCTAAATTAATATAGCCATGACATCTATGAATTAAATTCTTAATAATGTAAAGATTTCAAATTTAATAAATTATTACTTATTATAATATGGATTTGGAATATTTTCTATTCTATCAATAATTGACCTGTTAATAGAAAATTTATAATTAAATTCACCAATTTAATAAAATCAATTCTTAATTATTGTTATTTTTCTTACTCCAACAGTATCAACAATATAGTAATCATCAGCTATCTGAATAATGTCTCCAAGATCTATTTTATTATGAGGTTTCTTTTCCCTGAGAGGTATTCCAAAAGGCTTATCCTCTTCTTTAAATTTAAGCCAAATTCTACCTGGGTTTAAGATATTTTTGAATTCTGATTCCCATACTAGATCATAGAGAGTAAAGAGTGCTTGATTACTGATTCTATTATTTTTAATTATCATTTCTACTTCAGGTTCTTTAAAGAAATATACCCGTACCTTCATGATTTATTTTTTTAGCTATTTTTTGATATTTATTAATTATATATCATTAACTGAACCTGATAATGTGAAAAACTTCTAGCCTATGTCTTCTTGTGTATTGGCTATTGATAATCTCAGTTACTTTTGCAATATGATGGATGTTATTTTTATTTGATATCAATGTTTATCAATTGTTATAGAATCCCTTTATTTCCTAACGCATTAAATATATATCTTTATATATATTAATAATATTGTGAATAGTCATAATAATATTACAATAGATAATAATAATAATAATCTATTATGCTCAATTTGCAATAATAATTTTAAAACGGTATCAGATCCTGAATCAGGCGAAATTATTTGCAGTATCTGTGGTATAGTCTTATCTGAAGAAGAAAAGAAATTAGCCTTACATCCGCGAGTTCAAGAAGAGATGACTATTATTAGTCATACCAATACAACAACAACAAATACAAATACACATTTACAATATAATAAAAATAATAGTAATAATAACATCTTATTCAATATTGAATCTTCGACGATTATTGGTAAATCAAATGTAGATGCTGTTGGCAAAAGAATTAGTAATGATATGCAAAATAAAATAGATAAATTAAGAATTTGGGAGCAAAGGACTAGATTTATCAATCCAAAGGATAGAAACTTAAAATATGCTTTTGATAAATTAAATAATATAAAGCATAAACTAGGACTATCTAATACCGTAGTGGAAAAATCCTTTTATTTATATAGAAAAGCATCGTCATTAGGACTTGTACAAGGAAGAACGACAGAAGGAATCTTATCTGCTGCGATATACTTAGCCTGTAAAGAACTTGAAAATCCAAAGACATTGAAAGAGATTTCTGATATAACTAATGTGAAAATTAAAAGTATTTCAAAATACTCTAGGCTTCTTATTTTTGAGCTTGATTTAAAACCCATACCAGTCATAGATCCAATAAAATGTATTGTAAAAATTGCTAATAATCTAAATTTAGAGGAAAAAATCAAACACAAAGCTATCAGGATAATGAAAGAAGTAATGAGAGAAGAAATTCATGTTGGAAAGAATCCATTGTCAATTGCAGCATCAACAATATATGCAGTATGTAAAACTAGAGAAGAGAATGATAAAACTCAAATAGAAATAGCAAATTCTGCAGATATATCTGCAGTAGTAGTAAGAGATAGATATAATGATATAATTGATAAAATTAATTTACAACAAATGATATAATAAGTAAATTTAAATTATTTTGAATTTATTAAAGATAAATGGTATATACAATCTAGGTTTAATTATTTTCTATATTTATCTCCTTTTTTTGTCACTAATTTATTTTTTTAGAAGTTCAACAGTTTTATTGACTTTAATCAAATTTTATTCTTAATTTTAATTTGGTTATCATCTAATTTATCATATAATACTCTAAATAATGATACTTATAAAAATAGTAATATTAAAAGAGCCTCAAAGGTGGTTGTCTTAACATCCAAACCTTTTTACTATCTGAAAGAATTGCTTGTTCTAAATCTTCTAGATTATGATCATATTGGAAATACAAATTTATTGTTATAGGAGATTTAGATAATTCAGATTCACCAGGAGTATAATA
>DASSVK010000087.1:0-2388 GCA_035706205.1 Nitrososphaeraceae archaeon
GTGCGGGTTTGTAATTACACAATCAATTATTAATAACAACCAACATCAGATCTAATATTGTATTATCAGATCCTCATCACTTGTAGTATTATGAGCGCAAATGGAGATCAATAATTCATTTTTTTGGTTCCATGACCAACATATCATCGTTATTGATGCCGCCTAGCCTTGCGTTCGACAAACTCTTCATCTCTGGCTACATCATATAAACCTTCTTTGTGGAAGGTTTTTTATTTTTGTTAGCAAGAGATTAACCTGAAATTGTCATATTTTCAAGGCTAATATTATGGTATTACACTATATATATGTGTTAGGTTTTTCTTTTTTCATTGTTATTATTAAAAAAAGCTAAAAATTTCTAAAATTATTATTTTCTAGATAAAGAGAATTAGCATAATATCTTGAAAATAGAATAAAATAAAGAAAATAAGGTTTGAAAGATTAATTCTTGTTATTATTATCTCTTCTGTCAATAATAGCATTAACCTCTGCACCTGTACCTATTAATACTGCTTTTATTCCAAGTTCAGATTCAATCTCTTCAACAAATTTTTTTGCAGATGAAGGTAACTTTGAATAATCAGTAATTCCAGCACTTTCAGGATATAGAACATCCATCTTGGTAAGGGCAAATGAAGTACCCCCATTTAGCATTATTGCTTTTTTTGCTAGCTCAATATTAAAAGGCGAAGATCTTCTTTCTCTCCCTGTTACACTTCCATATTCAATCCATCCCCTCTTTTTTGATTCCTCTTTATCTAATTCATTTTGAAGAGGTCCTCCCCCCACTCTAGTAACATATGATTTAAAAACAACTAGTACCTCATCAACGCTTTTGGGTCCAATTCCTATATCTGCACAGATGGAAGAAGCAGTAACATCTTTTGAAGTCACATATGGATATCCACCATGGTAAAGTGAAAGATAGGTTCCTTGTGTTCCTTCTAAAATAACACTATTTTGCTTTTCTAGATTTGAATGAATTAGTGTGCTTACATCAGTTAAATAATCTTTTACTTGCTCACATTCCCTAGCAATAGAAAGTTTTCTCAAGGCTCTATCTGAGTTAGCTGGGCCTGTACCAGTCCCAGTAGTCCCTACTTTGTCCTTTAGAAAACCATCAGAACTATCCTTTTTAATATGTTCATCTGTTATTATACCGCATTGAAAATCGATAAATGTTCTATTATGAGCATTAAATGTTGATATTTCATTTAACAATACTGTTGGATTTACTAAGACACCTGCGCCGATTGCTAGAGTAGTATTAACATTCAAGGCAGCACTAGGTAACATACGAACCTTGAATGTTTTACCATTTATACTAAATGTATGCCCAGCATTAGGACCAACCCCTCCTCTAGCTGCCAACTTAATATCATCTTTGCTAACAAGATAAGCAATTATCTTGCCTTTTCCTTCGTCGCCAAAAAAACCACCTACAACTACGTTACAAGGCATATTTTTAATGAAAAACATCGATATTTAATTTTTGAATCAAGTTTAAAGTCCATTATATATCGTTGAATTTTTAATAAAACAAAATGTTAATAATTGACATTCGTATTATCTTTAGCTAAATTAATTTCATACTTGTTAACAATATCTGCAATAACTTATCATATTTTCTTTCACTATAACAATAAAAATATCATAAAAAAAATGAACATTCTAGACTAAAATCTCAAGTAATTTAATTAATTTGTAAAATGGATAAAAAATCAAATGATTGAGGAATAATTTTTATATTCAAAAAAAGGAAAATTAGATATTAGTCTTTGAGATAGATTCTTTTGTGTCTGCTAGTTCTAGTGATACTGAAAATATTATTCAAATATTAGGTAATTTACAACCATTTTTAAGAAAACCAATTATAAAAAATAAATTGATTGACTTTTTCAAGAGTGACAGTGAATTTCAAGCCAATACTATAAAATTAATTTTAGAATCCCTTCCAAATATTGATCTAAAAAAATATAATGATCTGATAAAAACGTGGTTAGAAATACTAGTAGATTTTGATAATAAACAAATAAATCTTTTAATTAAACTCTATCTTGAAGGCTTAGAGAAAAAATCAGAAATATTTAGAGTTCTGGAACCCTCAATTCACAATTGCATAAAAAATTTTACCGAAGAGCAAATAGGGAAATTAAGAGATTGTTTTTCTGAAACTTTGTTTATGCTTTCATTTGATAAAAATAAAATATTATCTAATTTAAATAAAGAATCATTGAATTGGCTTATGATAAATAGTGAAGCTGTAAAAAAAGAGATAGATAGATAGATAATGAACTGCTAGAAAAAATAACTAAACATAAGTAAATATGACAAATGATCTTATGGATTCTCAGGATTCTTTTGAATTTGGTCTCCTTGTTCCAAGCC
>DASSVK010000088.1:0-25098 GCA_035706205.1 Nitrososphaeraceae archaeon
AAAATAACTATAAGTTTTGAAATTACTCTAAACTATAATCGATTAGTATTATACATAATCTATCCCTAACAACTGATATATACGATGATTGTCAATTCTAAATTAAAATTGTCTTTAGGAATTGAAATATAAAATGAAAAATAGAAGTAGAACAGAAATAGTGGGTAATATACTGGATGCTGCAAATGGTGGAGCAACCAAGTCAAAAATAATGTACAAAGCTTTTCTAAGCTATGGACAATTAAAAGAGTATCTTTCTGTTTTGATTGAAAATAATCTCATAGTATATTTAGATGGTACTCAAACCTATAAAACTACAGAAAAAGGATTAAACTTTCTTAAAAAGTATGATGAAATCCAAGAATTATTACCAACTACAATAAAAGAATAATTAAACATCAAAATTTTTAAAATTGATGTAATTTTATAATTATATTTTTGTATTTATCATTGGAACTAATCTGTATCATCAGTAATAGGCAGCAACTTTATATAGTAAATAAGATAGATATAGATTTCTTCTGAATACAAGTTATCTTAAAATTAACATTAATTAGATTCTTAAGCTAGGTTTGATCTATCCTCTTTTCTTTAAAATATGGTAATACTTTTTTTGCAAACTTTTGAATAAATTAACTTTCGTTTGGACTTGTACTGTGTGTATATACTTGAGTAAAACCAGCTTTGAAATATTCTTCTATTGGTTTAATTAAATCCTCTATTGAGGTAATTATTAGTATTGATTTTTTTAATTCATCATCTGATACTTCTTCCTTTGCCGTTTTTTCTAGTAGTCGGGGATCATTTATATCTCTATCAAAAGCATTATCTATTTTTGAGGTCCTCCAAAACTCACATGATCTGAAAGCCTTGTCATAATCTTCAGAATAAGAAACTAATGGTTTACCTATTTTTTCTAGTTTATCAGGATCTTTCCCTACTTCTCTTGCTGCTTTATTAAATATATCAAATGCCTCATTAGAATTATTTGGTTTTGAAGTAGTAATTAATCCATCAGTTAATCTTCCAGCAGTTTGAATAGCTTCTTTTCCTGAAGCTGCCATATAAAGAGGAATATTTGTAAAAGGTGGTGTATACAACTTTGCATTTTTTATATTATAATACTGACCCTTAAAATTTACAAAACCATTATGATTATCATTTTTGTTTGATAGTGCTCTAATTTCTTTATCATAATTTCCTTTATTCCATAATTTTTTAATTATTTGAATAGCTTCAATTGTTCTTTCTAATCTTGTGTCAGCAGAAGGCCAATCAAAACCAAGAGAAACTTCATTCATAGCTTCTCCCGTACCTATCCCAAGACCGATTCGTCCTGGATATAATACGTCTAAGGATGCAAATGCTTGTGCTATTATGCCCGGATTATATCTATATACAGCTGCAGTGACTCCAGTTATAAATCTCATATTTTTAGTTCTTTCGGCAGCAGCTGCTAGCCAAACCCATGTAAAGTTACCATAGCCATTATTATGTGACCACGGATGAAAGTGATCACTTGTAAGAGTTTGATCAAATCCACCCTTTTCAGCTTCTTTTACAAATTCAAATAAATTATTCATTGAATATTGTTCTTGTGAAGCCCAATAACCTAATTTTGTCATATATCTTAATGCTTAACATAATATTTAATTAATATAAAGAAAATATGATATAATTAAGAATTCAAAGACACCAGCTTACAAAATCCATTTTAATATAAATTATTATATACTTAACATTTTTAAAATAGTCACATTTGAATTTAATAATAAGGGCTCAATTTTATTTTAAACTATCTATTTATAAATCTCCTGATTTTCCATTTGTGTAGTTAGATTTTTTTATTAAAAAAATTTATATAAATATAGCAAATTTACCAAGACTATTTACAAAATTAGCTACTAAATCAGATCAAGGTACTGGTCTGGATCTCTTTATAGTTAAGAATATTATAGAAGCTCATGGTGGTAACAGGATATGGACAAAAAATAATTCTAATGGCATAGGATCTACTTTTTATTTTACTCTTCCTATAGATAAAACTAGTGAGATAGTAATAAAAAATGAATACGTTATACCTAGTAACAGTGACTAAAATTCCATTTTATACTATCTTCACAGCGATGAGCCATAATTGGTTAACCATTTTATAAATTAGAGATTCTATAATTTTATAATAGAACCACTATTATTAGTAATTAAATTATAAAAATCTACAACTATTTACTCCAAATAAGAAATCCTTCTTTTTGGGTTATTGTATCTATAGATTTCGATAAAAACTTATTTCTAATAAGTGTATTTCCATCTCCAACTATTATTGTTTTTCTCTTGCTTCTTGAAAATGCAACACATGATCTGGGAATATTAACAAAACCTATTGCTTCTTTATAATTTTGTTTATTGTTAGATCGAACCATTGATATTATTGTAACTTCCGCTTCTTGACCTTGAAATTCATCAATTGTTCCAATTCTTATTCCCTTACGTAGATAAAAATTGCATAGTCTTTCTTGTTGTTTATATGGAGTTGTAACAATAATATCTTTAATTCCCATACTAAGACATCCATCAGCAATCTCTTTGATAATTGCAACTTCTCCTTTATTTGTAAAATGCTTTTCTTCTTTATAAGCACCATTAGTATCAACAAATACAACATTTTTATCATGTTTTAATATTCTACTTAAGTTATTATCTATACCACTATAACTTTTCTTTGCTATGTCTGCAGTAGATATATTCATAACTGAAAAATCTGCCTCAAGCTTGAAATCATAATAAGGATTAATCAAGTCTAAAATGTCTTTATTAAACCTATATTCTCTTTTAAGTAATGTAGTTGGGAAATGTCCTAAGATACGGTTAAATAAACTTTCTGCTATATAATCATAGGATACTGGAGGCAGTTGCTTATCATCTCCAATGACAATAACTTTACCATTATTATCTCTTAATGAGGAAAATAACATTCCCATTCTATCAAGACCAACTAGTCCAGCTTCATCTACTATAACTGCTCCAACTTCAATTATATTACCAAGATCCTTAGCACTATAATCAGTAGTTAATATTATTCTGGCATTCTGAAAAAAATCTTTGGCTATGGAAATTTTATTATAGACATTATTATATCCATTAGAATAACATGAACTACAATAGTCCTCTACTATATTGTCAAATGTATATTTGGTGAGATGATTATATGTTCTATTTAGATTTGCAATGTTCCCATATCTGATAACAAATCCATTAGGTAATTGGATTTTCATACGTTGTAGAAGGGAATCTATTTTTGATAAAATACTATCAATCATTACATTTGTAGGTGCAGTAACTAGAATAGGAAAATAATCATCTTTTAAAAGATCAAAACAACAATGTGAAATAACTGTGGATTTCCCAGTTCCTGGCGGCCCAGTTACTGGAACTGTCTTTTCAGAACTTATTCTGTACCTTGCTATCTTTTGCTCTAGATTTTCAATTTCATCGAAGGATGGAAAAGTGAGACCAGTATTCATTTTACTTTATTCTCCCCATTGGTCTCAAGTAATTATATTCATTCTCATACCTGCATTATTCTTTCCTTGACTAAC
The DNA here is from genome assembly GCA_035706205.1 of Nitrososphaeraceae archaeon. Lineage (GTDB taxonomy): Archaea > Thermoproteota > Nitrososphaeria > Nitrososphaerales > Nitrososphaeraceae > TH1177. The sequence continues at coordinate 3,600 of DASSVK010000088.1, forward strand.
ATTTTTTTCCTTTAATACTATATCATCAGCATAGGAAGAACATCTAAAGAAACTATCAAGAAATTTCATTGATGTTAAACCACTACTAAAGTTAAATCTATCAATAGTAAAAAATGCTTTATCCCTATTGTCATACAGAAGATAATACAGATCATCTCTGTAAAATTCAAGCGTAATTGATTTTCTATCAATATCAATTTCTCTTATAACTGCATTAGGATTGCTCCCTAAATTTGGGTTACCATCAGAAATAGTCACATGTTCACCTATACTAAAATCTAAAAATCTGTCAAAAGACTCATCGCCTAGTAAAATAATTTTTCCTTTATCTAAATCGATGGATGAAGTATCAATATACAAATTTGTAATAGCAGATCCTTCTCTTTGCCTTTGCTCTGGAGATTGTAAAACTACATATGCTTTCCATCTATCATCAAGAGAAACCTCTTCTCTTATTCTTTTTGAAAGATTAAATTCTATATTTCTTTTTATCCTCTCATTTTCTGATAATTTATTATTATTAACAAATGCCCAATTTAAGCATCCGTTCCGCAATGGGCATTTAGGACAAAAGCCAGTTATTTGTGGGGAAATCTTTGACTTCCATATCTGTACATATTTATCTATTATTTCGAATACTTTTGGAAAATCAAACTTTTTTCTATTACCATCTTTATCTGCAAATTGCCATGTATATTTTGGGGGTTTTTTTAAATTTAATGTTTGCATAAGTAAAAGAACTTCCGCATCTGCTTGAAGGTTCCAAATTGCAGTTCTTGGTCGATAATTTCCTGTTTTTATTTGTACTATTTCTACTGATTCTTTTTCTAAATTAACTAGATCATCTGCAGATATATAAGAATTCAAATATTGATTTTCGTTATAGCAATTAAGTTGTTCTTCTCTTTCTTTTTTTGCAAGCTTAATTTTAAGTAAATCAAGTCGTCCTTCTAGTGGAATTTTGGTATTACGAATTGTAAATTCAGGTCTAAACAGAATTTTTTTATTTTCTTCTTCTTCTCCAAAAATTTGATCGACCAATCGATCAGATCTTATTTCCAAATCATCTAATATAGAAGGCAAAGGATTTTCTATATTTGAAATCATAAAGTGTTTCCAATTGATTCTTATATCTCTTTGTGCATTACGGATAAAAATTTCTTTAGCTTGAGATTTTTTGGTTACAAAATGTGAGGACTTTATGGTATTACTATTATTTCTTAGAGATTGCGTAAGTTCAGTCATAGACCTTAATATAATTCTATGAATTGCATTACCTATTACTCCATCTGCAGTAAAATTATCAGATTCCATGCCAAAGAAAGAAATATTATAAGTAGCACGTTCACAGAAAGCCATATTAGCTATAGCGCTTATTCTAGGAATTACTACTGGATTTATTTGTCTTATGATATCTTTGGAAGTTAAAGTATAACCATTGTCAATACCATTATGATTCTTATCTACTGTCGAGGATATCTTTGTATTTGAAGTATTAAAAACAAAAGTATCGGTGCCGGGATTGACATTCATAATATTGCTATTGGCTATGTTTATATCATTATTATTTTTAGACTGTGCATTGAAATCGTTATTTATCAAACATCTTCTCCCTAAGAAAGATTTTTATTATTGTTAATTTTTAGTGAATTATCATAAATTGAAATATCTGAATCTTTGAGAGAATATGTGTCTGTTGTAAAGAAATCTTCAAGTTTTGAATAAGACGGTTTTGGCTTTTTATCTTTATTTAGTTGTTTTATTATACGGATAGTTTCTTCAATAAACCACTTTACTATGATAAAATTTTCATAATTGATATTTGCTTTGCAATTAATAATTCCTTGTTCATTTATAGTGATCTTTGGGACAGATTTTCTGAATCTTGTTCCTGTAATACCAATGGACGGTTTTAATGTTATATTCTCTATGTGGTCACCATTAATAATCCGATTCTTTATTTCTTCATTAACTTCTTCTAACCTTAAATCATATTTTCCTCTTCCCGAATAATTAGCTGAAATTGTCTTCCCTCCTATTTTTATAGATGTTATCTGGCTCTGATTTGGTGGCCAATAGTCGTAGAGAGATACAAGTAATTGTTGCATAATACTAGCTGATTCATTATAAATAAAATCACAAATCTTGTAATTTTTCTTAAATCCTATTGCTTTTAAATAATTGGAAAGAAAGTCATGAGCCTCATCTACAGATTTGACTTTACAAACTAAAATTATGTTACCATTTGCAAAGGTATTTGCATCAATGATGTATTTTAACTTTTGAGATTTAATGTTTGTTGTCTGTTGTGTTACTTGACCTATTTTTCCTTTATCAGTTACATTCTGACTTATAATTTCATCAAGAATTTCATAATAAGGAATTGCCACAACTTTGAGATTTAAAATAGAAGGAATTGCATAGCCTGACTGATAATTATTAGGCTCAAAATGAAATGGTTCTTGTAAAAGAGAATCTGTAAAGATTCTAAATGCAGAATCAAAATCCGAACTACCATAATTATATGTTTCCTCTGTATGTATAGGTTCAATGAACCTAGAACTATTAGGTGGAAAAATATTATTGATTCTAAATGGAAAAATAGAAGAAAATTCTACTTCATTTCCTTGGTTATTGAAGGATTGCAATTCTTATACATCTCCAATGCTTGAATCAATATTTACCATTTTCTTCGCATCAGATTCATTTTTTCTCTCTATTTCTACTGAATCTAAATCTATTAGTTCTAATGCACATCTGATAGGTTTTTGTATAGTATAATAAACTCGCAGTCCTATACGGTCTTGCTTGATTATATTCTCATTAATCAAATCTTTAAAATGATAAGCAAGAGTAGATCTTGCCATATTTGAGAATTGAGAAATGACCTTTTTCCGCTCTACTCTTTCCCCATCAATATAATACTGTCTTAGAATTTCAACTAGAATCTTATATTTAGTACCATCTAAATTTAAGTTTCGATCTACAATTTTTTTGGCTAAAGTGAATCCTTCAATATATGCTACTCTTTCAATAATTTTTCTTTCTATTTTGTTAACATTAGCTTGATATGCCATCTTTAAGCATGATAGAATAAAGAAACTTGTTAATCCAGGTAATCCAAGAGAGTAATTAACTATTTGATCTAAAGAATAATCATCAAACAAAGTTAATTGTTTGGTATTTGATTTTAACGTATTTCTTGTAGATTCAAGGATAATTTTTATTATTTCTTCTTCTTCCCTTATACCAAGCCAAAAAACATCTCCAAATATTTTTTTTAGTCTTTCATTGGTTATTATATAAGAATATGTTAAATTAGTAATGCAATAGATGAAAGTTGGAATCTTAAATCCATCGAATCTTATTGCATTGCAATATTGTATTGCATTTGAAATGAATGAATCGGCATCATCAACAAGAATTATTCTACTATTATGGAAATCAACCTCTTTTATCCATTGTTGAAAATTATCGATTCTGTCTGAATTCTCATCATTTTCCACTTCCTCTGTTGAAAATCCTGACCATCTATCTGATGCATTAACATATAAAGAAAAATTTTCATTAAAGCCTTTATTTAAGAAATTTTCAATTATTTTCAAGATTGTTGTTCTACCAGAACATTCTGGACCTACTAAAATAAGATGTCTTTCATTTTTATGGCAAGCACCTATTCTTTCAGCTAATTTAGTTATTATGATTCTGGTACTTTTAACTATTTGTTTGTGATTGTTTATTAAGATACTGGGATCAAATGGATTACCAATAAAATCGAAAAAGTCGAAAAAGTTTGACTGAGATTGACCTCTTATTATACCTCGATTAAAAGCTTCTTTAACTGATAAATATAAATTTTCTTCATTCTCAATAGGTTTAGACAATTCGATTTTCTCGACTCTATTGACTTAATAGACCTTGGTTAGTATAAAGTTTTCTATAAAAAATGCTTTTTATTGTAGTATTAGCATCATTGAGAAATTTACTATTAAAAAAACTCATAAATATTACTCTGATCTTAAAAATTTGCTTCTAAATTTTAGTTATTAATTTTATTACTTATATATTTAGAAAGTGAAAAGAACAAGAAAAAATTGAAGAAACCTGTTAATAATAAATTTCAGGATTTTAATTTATAAAGAAAAGGGAATGAAACCTCGTTTCAAAAAAGATAACATTCCAGATTAGTAAAGCGTTTTATCAAGGTATATCCTGAAGATGAACCTCCTTTTTGTTACCTTCTATGTGATGTTGAAACTGGCTTCGTATATGAGTCAAGTGGTGAGAAACAGATGTGTAAGGAACACAAGACACAGATAAAATATAATATGGACTCATCGCTTTTATTGTCTTGACAACAAAATAAGAGAATAATATAATAATAATATCTTATTTAAATATACCAATAAAAAATTTGTTTCTAACTATTATTAACTATATGCCCATATCTTGCACTGCAAGTAATAATGACAATAGAGGTAGCCTCTGCAGATGGGAAGACAAGAAAAAGAGTTGAAAGTGAAGGTGGAAAAGCATCTCACGGTAGTGGCAGAAAGAGAGATTAATAAATAATAAAAAAAGAAAAGATAAAAGATAGAAGGTAGAAGATAAAAAAGAAAGAATAAATCTTCCATTTTGAGAAAGAGTATTTCTCTTAAATATTTTTCTCATTTAAATTCTAACATAATATTATTAATGGGCCATAATTTGATAATTATAATATAAAAATACAAAATTATTATCTACCTAATCACATAGTATATGTTACTGAATAGTTCCTCAAATTCAAAATAATTATCAAGATTGTTTATAATAATTTTAATATTCTTAGCATATCATTACTTTAACATTTATGCAAGAGTTCAATATTTCACAATATTTGAGTAAATGTTATTCTCAAATATAGATATTATTTATCCTAGCTTTATAAATTATTTTTAGATTATTCATTTTTCTGAATATTAAATAATTTAATTATAAATGCGGTATTCTGATCTTTATTTTTGAGTTTCATATGTTTATTTTTCTCATTAGATCCCCTGATAAACTAAATATTACATTTAAGTCTTTATATATAAGAAGTAGTTATGACGATAAGAATAAGCAAAAATGAAGAATTTACGACTCTATTACAAAATAAACTTAAGGAAAGATATGAACAGAGAAGAAGATTAGATAATAAGGTTCATGTATCAGATATTATTCCTACTGCATGCATAAGAAAGCAATATTATGCTCGTAAAGTTCCTGAATTAGATGTTATAACAAATGAAACTGTACAGCATTTTGTAAGAGGGGAAGCAAGTGAATTTGTTATTACTAGTCTTGCAGATCTTGGAGTTTCACAATCAGAATTAGAAATGGATGGATTAATTGGACGACCTGATATAATGAATTCCAATATTATTGTTGAATTAAAAGATACAATGAGTAATAACAGATTAAATGTTACTGATGATAAATTTAAATCATATTTAAGACAATTACTTTATTATTTAGTAATAACAGGAATAGAAAAAGGAATTATTTCTATCAAATACAATATGAAAGAATTAAAATGGATTAAAAGTGATTCTCAAGGCGATTATTTTTTCAGACCTTTTAATTCAAAATCTGCTGAAATAGAAAGTTGGGAAATATATCTACCCGCTAACGATGTTACAAGAGAGATTTTAAAAAATGAAATGAGTAGAAGAAAGAATCTTTTTCTCAAAGCCTTAGAGAATGGAGATGTTTCCATATTACCTAGACTTTCGGAAAAAATAAGAAATCGAAAATGTCCTTGGTGTAAATTTTATGACATTTGTATGGATAATAAGAATGACGAAACTCAAGAAGCTAAAGAAATGGCAGCCGAAATAGATATCTTGGACATACCAGGCGTTATAGAGTTAAATCTTAATCATTAATTCTATTTAATTAACTATATTCCAAAATTTATTAAAACATCACAAGGCCCAAATAAATAAAGGGATTTTTATTATAAGTAAAGATTTTCTAAACAAACTTGAAAATATACAATCACTACAATACATAATACAATAGTTAATTGTATTCTATCAATTAACCAAAAATACCTAAATAACAATATAAAAGGGATAAATCTAATCTTATTAAGTTGAAAATTTTGTAAATTTATCTTAAAAATAATGAAGTTAATATTTAATATTTGAAATTATGTTATTGTTAAACTCCCAGTCATATACGGATGTACCATACAATAGTATAGGTATGTTCCTGCATCAATGTTTGATGTCTCTATTTCTGCTGATTCTCCACCCATGATTATGCTGGTGTCAAAGATCTTGGCAGAATTTGGATCTGTTGAACTTTCACCATTTGTAACTGTATGAGGCATCGTATCAGCATTCTTAACAAGTATTTTATCGCCTTTTTTGACTTTAAGTTCATCAGGTTCATAATCAGGATTACCTTCTACTGAAGAACCTTCAAGAATTGTCAATGTAACATCAGCTGTTCCTGTTGTTGCTTGTGGTTGTTGCTGTTGTTGCCCTTGTTGTTGAATTGATCCAGAAGTAGTAGTATTATCTGACGACTCAGATACATTAGTAGTGCTTGTGGTTGTTGATTGTGTTGTCATTTCTTCTTGGCCAGTGGAAGTTTTCGTTTTATTTGATTCCATTACCTCACGAAGCGAAGGGGGAATTTCACTAGCTGCCCCACTCTCTTCTTCTAAAGGAGGTAGTTTATATTTTTCACGAAGCATTTCTTGTTGATTTGTTAAAACATCATTAGAAAAGGAAGGGCCTATGTATCCGAAAGCTGACCATAATATGTAAACAATAACAAGAGATATAGCCATAATTCCTAATGGAAGTCCATAATCTTGGATCTTCTTGAATTTGTTTACTGATTTTTCTGGTAATCCCTTTTCGCTATTACTCACTATAGTTGAAATAAAATAAAAGGCTCATATTAAGATTATTTACATAACCCTAAAATAAAATTAGAATAAATTAAATAATAAATATCAAAATGAATTTTTTTTGCTATTTTAAAAGGTCGTTATTGAAATATAGAATTTGATCAAAAATAATAAACTGTTTCTGCAGATTCTCTTATGTAATAAAAAATTCTATTTATAGAATTGTTAAAATAGTCATTTTCTAGTTTTGAAAAAATAGTTATTATTTTATTCTTGCAATCAAATAAAGAATAAAATTATATTTTGTATACATACGGAAATCAATTTAGGCAGTTTATTTTATACTATTTATTAGAGATTTAATATCAATAGAGGAATTATTTTCTGTTACATTTATTATTTTATTAATTTCATTATCAAACCAATTTTCTACTACTGTAGGATCATCTTTAATTTTTGACTTTATTTCAAGTAATTCTTTAATTCTGTTATCCTTGATTTCTTCTATCTTGGAAGACGATAGAGCAAGTGCCGCCTGAATAAATTTTGATGTTAAATTCATCCTTCATATCCTCTCTATATTATTCCAAACAAAAATCTTAATAACAAAACTAAAATTATTATTCCTACAACCACAGATATTATTGTCCAAATCATTAATAACTAATGAATAACAAATAATTTAAACCTTATAAAATACTTTTATCATTTTTTAGATAATAATATTAATAGAGTAAATTATTACTGCTTGAATTTATAGCAAATTGCAATTAAAGTTGAGAATAATAGATTTAAGGTAATTCCCTTAATTTCAGTGTTGAAATAATAGCACAAATCAAGAAAGTTAATAAAATTTACTACTATGATATTTAGAAAAAGATAAGTAATCTAGTTAATCTAGTTATATCATATTTTTCAGAATATTTATATTCATATAATTCTAACTGACAATATTTACTAATATTATAAAAAATATGATAATAGAACTAATAAATAAACCATATACTAAGATACAAACAGTAATGGGGGGTTTCTGTAAATATTAAACAATAATAACTATTATATATTATTGGTCGATGATGAAAAAGATGTTCTTGATCTCTTTGATGATTACTTGAAATCAAGTGGATATAATACAATTTCCTTTGATAATCCTCTTAATGCCTTAGAATATTTTTATAAAAATATTAGCAATTGTTCTATGGTTATTACAGATTATAAAATGCCACAAATGTCAGGCTTAGATTTTATAAAAAAGATAAGAGAAAAAGATACTGATTACAAAATAAAAACAATAATTATTAGTGCATATACCAAAACAGATATCCCATATGAAATATCATATATTATGAAAATTGACAAAATATTAGAAAAGCCTGTATATCTTGACAATTTAAAAGAAGAAGTAAAAAAATTGATAACAAATTAGCACATTAAAAAATTCAAGAATACGATATTGTTGCAATAAATATAGGATATAAACTAATGTACCTAGAACTTCAATCCACTAATTACTTTGCTAGATGAATAATAACTAAATCTATATTAACTATAAAATTTTATGATCATGTCAAATAATTTGTTTTTTAGGTTCAAAAAAATTTTTGCCTATAATTTTCATCTCTAACTTGCGGTTCTTTGAATATTTTAAAGTATGTCTGCTTTATGACGCATTTTTATAAACCAAATCAGATTGATTAAAAATAAAAGAGACTACATTATCATTTAAAAATTCTGAGTATTATGAAAGATAATATTCTCAAATATGTCTTCAGATTGCAACTCTAAATTGACAATACAAATAATCCATAATTTCTAAAACGATAAGAAAATAAATTAGAAGATTTTCTTATCTAAATTATTACATAAATAAAATATAATACAGTTAAAACAAAAATATATTATAAAAAATTTTTATTGGAAATCAAACAGTATTGGATCTAATAATTTAGAATTGAGTTATATTGATATAGCTGTATTAATTTGAATAGAAATTATATTATAGAAAAAATAGTTTTATTTTTTGAAATAATTAGAAAATTAATTATAAACTAATAAATTAAAAACACATTGTAAATAAATATAATTCTAATTTTTACTTATTATATTATGATTGTGTATTGATCTCATATTTCTTGTAATTAAATTTAATGTATAATGCAAACTGAACTGATGAATTTATCATAAATAAATAGAGACCTAATTATTTGAAAGAATTAATTCATGATATGGATTTAATCATAGAAAATTTATCTCAATATAAATAAATATACAACAACTTTTATGCAAGTTTGTACATATAATATCACTATGAATGATATTAGAAAATATGGTGGTGCTTGAGTAGATGTTTTTAGATATATTCATAATTGCCAAAGTTTTTAATCTACTTTACTCATGGTTGGAACACAATATAATAGATAATATTTTGGCCTTTAGTAAGGTATTCGGGAATATGATAGTTTTGATTAGTGTGATTATTTTTCTTCTTATACTTGCATATATTACAATAAAGCATCTAAAGAAGTTGCCAAAGTTTTATGTAATAGAAGTTACTGATGTCTATGGAAATGATATTATTCTAGAAGGAATAAGAACAAAATTCAGAACATATGATGTTGCTAAAAATTATTCTGAATTTTACAGTAATCTATATAAGAAACAATACAAGTTCAATGTAATTGGTAGTAATCAAAGACATAATTTAGGATTTTTGAGTGTTATCTCTTTGTCTCAGAAAGCTTTTAAAAGCAAATAGAATAACTTTAATTTTGAATCTGGTATGAACTATTTCTTCTTTTTTATCATCTTCATTTATTAATTGAAAGCCTTATTTGATATCTAAAAATTTTATCTTATTGATCAATATATTTTAAGTAAAAAAATTTTGATATAGTAAAAATATATTTATTCTAGATATGCTATTTGAAACATTACAATTTTGAAGTGATATTCTTAATTTATATTAAAGAACTTCTTTAACATTTTCTAAAATTTTATTTAGGTCTTGTTTCTTTTTCATTATATCTATCCATGGTTTTGGTACTTTTTTGTTTATTATATCAGGAACATTGAGAATTGTAAAATCTGTTGGAATCACATTTGGTAAATCTTCCCATTTAATAGGGACTGAGACAGTAGCTGAATCAGTAGGCCTTGGTGAAAAAATTGATGCTATTGTTTTTCCTCTAGCATTTTGATTATGGTCAAAGAATACTTTGCCTGTCCTTTTAGTAGTATCCCATTCCATAGTAATTTTTCCTGGATATCTTCTTATTAGAATTTTACCTATAATTTCTGCAAAGGATCTAGTTTGTTCATAGGTATATAAATTTACAATAGGAACAAAAATATGCAAACCTGTTTTTCCTGATGTTTTTACATATGATTCTATATTCATTTCATCAAATAAATCTTTTAGATTAAAAGCTATATCAACAGTTGCTTGAAATGCTTTGAAATTATATTCTGGTTCTTGTCGACCTTCTTTTTCATTTCCTGAATATATATAGGGATCTAAGTCAAAAATTATAAAATCAGGAAAATTTAAACCACATTTTTCTTTATCCAATATATCATCTCTTTGTTTGCAAGCATCAAAATCCTTAATTCTGCTATACCACGGATGCATTTCTATGCAACCTAAATTTACAAGCCATAAGAGAGTTTCTTTGTTATTACATATAATATAGTTCATAATGTTTCCTTCTCTTGATTCTGAGTAAACTTTTACTGTCTCTACATATGTTGGTTTGTTATTTCGATTCCAATTTTTGTGATAGAATGACTTTCCTTTAATTCCATCAGGATATCTACATAGGGATAATGGTCTATCTTTAAGATAAGGCAGAATATGTTTACTAATTTTATCATAATATTCAATTAAGTCCTTTTTTGTAAGTTGAGGATGATTTGTTGTTTTATCCCAGAATATCTTATCAAGATTTGAGAAAATAGGATTAGAATTATTATTATTATTATTATATTCTATATCATAGTAACTATCATGCTTATCTCCTTTAGATTCTTTTACTTCTACTGCTTTTATTACCTTTTTAGTATATTTTTCCATTTCCAAAAGACATTCTTTTGGTACCTTATCTTCTCTAAATCTAAGAAATACAGGGGTCCTCATAATTTTTTCATAAGTCCAATTACTAAATTTTATTTCTACTACAAGTTCTGGTTTAATCCAAACTGGACTTTGGTTCGTATATGGTACAAAGTCAATTGGACATTTTTCAATTCTTATTTCTTGAAGTTTGTTATATGTCTGTCTAAGTTGCTGAAAATCAAATCCACTTCCGGTGTGACCAACAAAATGTAATTTACCGTCTACATCATTAACTGCAAGAAGAAGTGAGCCAAAGTAATTTTCTCTATTTCCTTCTCCTCTCGTGTAACCTATAACAACACAGTCTTGAGTTTTAATATGTTTTATTTTTAACCAATCATTAGACCGTCTACCTTGTACATATTTACCTGATTTATTTTTGGCTATTACCCCTTCTAATCCCATATCCTTAGTTTTATCGAAAACTTCCGTACCTACTTCTTCAATAAAATCAGATATCTTTATTTTGGCATTTTCTTTTATAGTTTCAGAAAGAATTAATCGTCTCTCTAAAAATGGTAAATCTTGTAGATTCTTTCCATCAAGATAAAGAATATCAAAAAAATAATAGGTTGCGGGCATTTGCCTGGATAGAATTCCAATTTCTCTGCCATAATCAACATTCATTCTTCTTTGATGATTTTGAAAACTTGGTAATCCTGTTTTATTGTCTAATACAACAATTTCACCATCCAAAATTACTGATTCCTTACAGTTTATAGGTAACTGAGAGGATGATATTGGCGATATTGATGTTAACGCATCTACTAATTCTGGATAGCTATAAGTGAGTGATCTGCCATTTCTAGATTGCAATTCTAGAATTCCTTTTGCCTTGTTATAGAATAGTATAGAACGGACTCCATCCCATTTGACTTCAAAGACCCAGTTTTTGCTGTTAAACGGCACATCAACTAATGTTGATAGCATTGGTTTAATTTTGGTTGGAAATTCTTCTAATTCTTTTTGTTGTTGGTTAGTAACGATAATGTTATTTAGATGATTGTTATTACTTATTTTAATAGTATTAGTAAAATATCTTCTTATTTTGTCTTTTTTGTTGTAAGGTTTTTCTTCTCCTTCTTTTTGTTTTCTTTCTAAATCCTCATTTATTCTACTGGTCAAAACAGATTTTGGTTTCGTAATAGTTAAATCTTCTTTAGATTCAAACTCATCAGCTGATTTCATCAAGAGCCATTGGTTTCCTTCTTTTCCTTTAGCTAAATATGTCTTAACTAAGGTAAATTTTCCCCTTAGTTTCTGACCAAATAAAGTAAAAGTGATCTTCCCTTTATTAAATTGTTCAGATAATTCCATCTCAGATGTATATGTACCTGTATCCCAAACAATTACAGTACCTGCTCCGTAACTTCCCTCAGGAATTACTCCCTCAAAGAGTAAATAATCTAATGGATGATCTTCTGTTAGAATGGCAAGTCTTTTTATTTTAGAATCAAGTGAAATACCTTTTGGTATAGCCCAAGATTTTAATATTCCTTCCTTTGTATCTTCAAGTCTAAAGTCATAATGTAATTTGGTTGCATCATGTTTTTGTACTACAAATCTCGTACTTTTATTATCTCTAAGCTTTTTTTTGTTTGCTCTTGGCTCAGGTGTTCTATCAAAATTTCTTTTTTTATTATATTCTTCTAACATCATATATCACTAATCTATAATATAGGAAAAGAGTAGTTATCATTAATGATAGAATGAGTCAACAATATCATGCCAAAAGGTAACTAGATTTTATATTAAGTCATTGATAATTTGTTTTATGGTGTTTTGTTCTTCTTTTTAACCTTCGACTGGCTGAATTAATCTGCTGGTTATTTCCTTAATCTTGTTTAACTTTAGAAATATATATCATCATTTGATGATATATCCTAATACTCTTTCTGATTTTGTAGTAGGCAGTTATTGTTGTAATTTTTTTCTTTTCTCTCAATATTACTAAGTTCTTTTTTGTCTACGTGGTTTGGCTTTCGTGCTAATGCTAGCTTTAAGAGCTTCAAGGAGATTTGCAGTACCTGTCGATTTTTCTTCTTCCTCAACAGTAATTTTTTGTCCTTTAGATTTTGCTTCAATTATTTTCTCTAATTCTTTAGCATAGGCATCTGAATATTTACCTATATCAAATTGTTGACTAGTTAAGGTATCAACTAATGTCTTTCCTAAAGATAATTCATTATCCTCAACCTTGAGCTGTTGACTGTTAGAAATACCTTCAACCTCATCCATCGGTCTTATTTCATCTAGATATTTTAGTTGATGCATTACAAGACCTCTTTGATATGATCTTAAAGCAACTAAATGTTCTTTGTCCCTAAAAACTACCTTACCTATTGCTACTTTTTTAGTTTCATTGAGTATCTTGACAAATAGAGAATATGCTTTACTATTGGATGGAGATGCATTTTTCTTCTTTGTTGTTCCCATATCAGGACCAATATAATAGTTCTTTTCAATAAATAGAGGGTCAAAATCCTCTGAATCAATGAATTCCTTAATATCTATTGTATGCGTAGTTTTTAATTTGATATTATCTAAATCTTGTTTTTCTAAAATTACATAATTATCTTTGGTAATTTCATATCCTTTCTTTATTTCAGACCAAGAAACCTCTCTTTCTTCTACAGGACACCATTTCTTGTATCTAATTTTGTGACCTTTTTTATCTAATTGATTAAAAGATGAGAATTCGTCTTTTTGTGTCGCTACAAAAACCTGAATTGGTATGTTAACTAATCCAAAAGAGATGCTTCCTTTCCATACAGTTCGAGCAGCCATTACTACTAATTATATAAGCTATAAACTTTTAAAGGCCTATGGAAAAAAGGGATGTATATTTGTAGACGTAAATTTTTTAGTATAAATATAAAGAAAAATTTTATTATACAAATAAATAGATAGAATAATTGCGTTTACAATAGCAATTTTATCTAGATTAAAATCAAATGCGAATAGAATAAATACCTGATATCAATTAAAGATAATTTAAAAATTATAATTTATAAATTCATAGGATTGTTTGTAATTATATTTAGACTCCTTTCTAAATAGGATATATACGTATGCATTTTGAAATTATTATCTGATGAATAGGTTTTGAAAAGCAACCATAGAATAAATAACTAGATAACTTCTAATCTTCCAAACTCATTTATAATATTAAGTATTTCCCCTTTTTTAAAATTCAAAATATATGAGAGTATACTTCTTTCTATATTATTTATTCTATTTAATTTCCTATTTTATGGATAAAAGTAAATAAATGAGATAACATAATCTTTTAAAACTATTACAGAACAAAAGAAATGGCATTATACTGTTGCAAACAATTCCTCCTGTAAAACTAACTAAACAGAAATTAAAGATATTTTAACTTTCGATAAGAGAAGCTGTTATAAAAACTATCATTAGGAGGAACTTATTATCTTCTTTTGATAGTGTGATTAAAGAAGGAAGTAAAAAAGATACTTTTATTTTTATTTAATATGTTAAATTTAAATAAATCTAGATAAATATTATATGCTACTAGATTTCAAATAAATGATATTAGTATAATTAACATTTTATTTTTAATATATAATAATTTGAAATATAATGTCATTGTGCGGTTATATTATTAATAAAATCAATCTATAATAAAAAAAAGATATTTGTAGAATTTAGAATCCTATTTTATGTTTTATTCTTCTCCGTCTTTGTCTTCTTCTTCGTCTCCGTTGTCTTCTTCTTCGTCTCCGTTGTCTTCTCCATCAGTTACGCCAGTAGTTGGACCAGCTGTTAATCCTGTGGCATTCCCTGTACCTGTGGCATTTCCTGCGCCTTCGGTCATTCCACCTGTGTCGCCACCTTCTCCTTGTGCTAATACACTAACAAATGCTGTTGGTATTCCTGCAATTAAAGCAAATGCAAGAATTGACGAAATTATTATTGAATAAAGTTTTGAATCCATAACGTTGTTAGGATACTATCATATATAAATAATTATGTAAATAAGTTAACAAAAAATTTTTCTATAACTATCTTAACATAAATTTATATTTACGAATGGAGTAGATAACAATTTACTTCTTTTAAATAAATTTTATTCCTCAAATTTGAAAATAAAAATGTAGATATATATGTTTTAGAATTTTACCATTATTATAAGATATTATTTTAGATATTGAATCTAAATTTATAATTGTTATCCTCACTAATTAACTATAATTAGAAATATTAACAGCTATTTCAAATACAGTATCAATAAAATTAAAATATATTATCTCAATAATAGATACATAATAGAATTCTAATTGTAAAAGAATATAAAAAAATAATAACAACAAATAATGTTCATCTAAAGACACTAAAATATAAATTATTTATTTATCTAAATCAAATATGGATCCCGATTATTTATTCCTTATTTCTATTTTTTTTGTTTATAATATGAATTGAAATTTCATAATTCTGTTACGTAATTAGATTGCAGTTACTGAAATAAGTAAAGAATAATTAATATGATCTTACAATTAATTAGTTTTAAATTTAATAGCTTCATTAAGATATTATATTAATATTTTTCTTTATTATTTGATATTTTTTCTTCAAGATTTTCTATCATTTTTCTAATTTCTTTTATCTCTTCAAGTATTTCAGTTTGAGTTACCTTACTTGAAAATTCACTTTGTATATATTTATAGGCTTCTTCAGATTTCTTTACGATAATAGCAACAAATATGTTAATAACAATAAATGTTCCTATTATAATAAAACTTACAAAGAAAACTCCATTTAATGGATTAACATCTGTTACTGGATTCATTATTTCAATCCATCCTTCTAAAGTTAATATTTTAAATAAAGTTATTACAGACTTTGGTAATGTTCCCCAATGTTCAGAGTCTATAGTATTGAATAGATGATAACCTGCAATACCATAAATGAAAAAGAGAAGTGACAGAAGTAAAAATATGTTAACCATGCTTGGCAAAGATCTGACTATTGTCATAACCATTACTGACATCTCTTTTGATCGATTAGTGAGACGCGTAATTCTTAATAGTCTAATCAACCTAGCGACCGTAGTAAAACCTCCTGTAAATGGTATAAGTGATATGACAATTATAAAAAAATCTAAAATATTCCAACCATCTTTAAAATACTTATAGGGCTGTGGATAAAGTGCAGTCATCTTTAATATTGCTTCAATAATGAAAACAGATAAGACAAATGTATTAATGTAATCAAATAAAGGAACATAATTTTTAAATTCTGAAAATGTTTCAAGGGCTAATACTGTAGCTTGTAGTAATATTACAATAGTTATTATATTATGAAATGCATGATGATTAACTAAGTTATTTATTAGTTCAACTTGATTTGCAACTACTTTTATCATTTTCCTTTATTTTTGTTAAAGATAATATGATTGTAGATGATAAATGATAAATATAATGAGTGAAAAAAAGAGTAGGTATTTAAAATTTAGAAATCAACATTTTGACTCTAGTTATGAATAACAATTAATATCATACTGCTTGAATTAAATCAATGATAAATAATAGATTGTATCTCAATAATTAAGCTAATATAATTTAACAAATTAGCTAATAGTTTTTTCTTCTAACTTTAGAAATAATAATTTTTACTATATAAATTTATAGGACAAGATTAATTACAGGGACAATATATTAAATTATATGACACAATTTTTACTTTCATCATTAAAACAAATTAATTGTACACTTAGTGGACATGATATATCTGTTGAAGATGAAGAAAATTTATTCAAATGTCAAGAGGGATTTCTCCATACAAAATGTGTAAGATGTGATTATTCTTTATTATTACGTATGGATCCTACTGACATGGAAGAATGTACCTATATGATAATGGAGAAAGGCTAATTAGAATCCTATTTAAAATTGAATTTATTTAATTGGTTTACTATCACTATATTTATCTTTATTAATCAACGATATACTATTAATACCAATAATTCCATGTCAAATTTAATGCGATAGTAAGGTATTTTATTAGGTGATAAAAAGATATTCTAGATAAATTAAATTATATTCTTAATTATTAGAATATAAACTTCTGCTACCGTATTACCTAAATATACAGTAATAACAAATAAATCTACTGAATTATATTTATCACATTTGTCATTTGTTTAACTTTTATCTTATATATCTATTTTTAAAAATATAAAATTATTTGGATTATATTCTATTTTATAATAAAGCTTTTTCTTTTTTATACTTTCATTTCAGCAATTCTTTGTGGATTATACAAATCCCAAAATGCATAAAAGATTCCACTTTTTCTATCTATTTGTGATTGAAAAGAACTTACTACTTGTTTTTGTGCTTCAAAGCAATATCTTTTACCGTTTGAATCCTTTCTATTGTTATTCAGTTTGTTGGTGTTATCATAATGAATGTTTAAGTGTTTATAAATAAAATGAAAAAATAGGTAAAAATTCTATAAAATTGTTATTAAAAGAATCTATGCTATAATTAATTCAAATTATTAAATATCATATAAATAATTGATAAATGTGTCTAATACCAATAAAAGCAGTAAAAGCAAAAAAAGTAGTACAAAGAGTACTAGTAGAAAAAGTGACAGTAATAAAAGCAATAGAGGATTAGCCTCTGCTTCCCAAAAGACAAGAAAAAGAGTAGCTCGCGAAGGCGGAAAAGCATCACATAGTAGTGGAAAAAGTAGTAGTAAAAGTAAGAAATAATATCAAATTTATATCTTCTATTATAATTTTTTTATTTTAAATTATAGCTATTTGTTATAAAATAATCTTTTTTGGATTTATTAATTATAATATTTAAAAATTTTTCCTGCAACAACATAAATTATAAATAATATTTGTCATAATATATAATCTTCAAAAATTGTAATGATAATATTTGTTTCCTTAAAGTTCTTATTAAGTGAATAAAATTTTGACTTGATAAAATCCCTATATAGCAGATTTTTAAATTTTATTTGTTTTATTATCTGCTACATAAACTATAGTATTATAATCTGTATCTATTACTAAATTTCTATTTAATTGTCCATTTGTTATATAGGTATGTTCTACTTTCAGAATTCTCCTCTATCCTCGGTTTTATAAATTTTGAGAGATTAAAAATATACATATAGTAATGTATTGTTAGATTTATTAAAAGAATAGTAATTTATTTTAGTATTTAACTTTCTAAAATTCATGATGTATAGTTTAAGTCAAATTTAATTTAATAATTACCTTTATTCCTCTATAATACTCTGCTTTCTACCATCAGCATAATTGACTGTTATTTTTTCTCTCATTACATCAAAATTAATTTTTTTATCTTCAGTTACTTTCTTTTTATTTATTATTATTTCTCCTACTTTTACTTTTTTTTTACTAATTATTATTTTTTCACCATACAAGGGAATTACTATTTGTGATCCACTATTTTGCATTTCATTATTATCTTTGTGTAAACTATAGTTTGTTATATTCTCTTCATCAGATAAAGATAATTTTTTACCTTTTCTTAGTTGGATTTCTTTCTCATTTTCTGTTTGTTTTTGATTTTTCTTTTGATGATCTATGTCATGCTTTCTATTATTTTCCATTTTATTTTCTTCATCATTATTTTCTTCAATATATACAAAATCTAAAAATTTATCCTTAATATGAGTAAAAATATTTTCTTTTGAATAGGAATCTAAATCTTTATCATTAACAAACAATTTTTCGTATGAAATAGGTACCTGAATTTTTTCATTATGAGTTATCCATCTTTTTTTAATTTTAATATCTTCTTGTACTATTTTTTTAGAAATATTATATTTTTCGTTAATAACTGGAATAACAAATTGTGATCGATCTTGATCCTGCTGAGGAGTATTATTTTCTTTTTGTTGTACATTCGTTCTTGCAAATGAATTAATGTCTTGTTGTTTTACCTTTACCTTATCAACATAGTTAGTACTCTTTCCTTTTACTGAATCTAGTAAATGACTAACTTTATGAGAAAAGAAACTTTCTTGCTGAATTGTAGAGGGTTTAATTGTCATTCTCGAATCTTTTATTTTTTTGGGAGAGATTATAATGGGATTTTCTTTATTCTTAGTTGTATTTTTATTGTTATTATCATTTTCTATTTCATTTTTGTTAGTATAAGAATTGTTATTTTCATTAGAATTGGATAGTCCCAATATTACTCATTATACATAGTATAACTTAAGTGTATTACGATTGATTATCCTTTTGTTATTCATATTCCATGTAATACTACATTAAAAAACCAATTATAATATAACATTCGAGCAGGACAATATGTAAAGACTAATTGATATATTAAATGTTGAATTAAAATAAATATGGAATCTGATACAAAAAATATACCTTGGAGTGAAACTATAAAAAAAGAAGCAAGAGGAGTTGATGATGCCGATTTTGGCAAAATACAGGAAATTAGTTCAGATTCAATTTTAACAAAAAAAGGTATCATAAATACAAAATTGTTTGATATTCCAAAGGATTTAGTAGAAAATTATGATGGTGATATAGTTTATTTTAAACTAACTGAAGAAGAAGCAATGAATTCGTATATGAGAAAAGAAGAAGATGACTCTTCTATTGAACAACCTGAAATCATGACAAGGGATGAAACTAATAATCTTACTGCTACTTCTAATTTTATAAATACCAACAAAAATGAAGAAATTGTTATTCCTCTTATGGGAGAAGAATTAGTTGTTACAAAAAAAGAACTACAAGATGAAATAACTATTACTAAGGAACCTATTAGAGAAACAAAAACAGAACAAGTGCAACTAATGCATGAAGAGATAGAAATAGAAAGAAGACCAGTTGATAATTTATCCAATTCCAGTAACGATACTTCTACTTCAATATCTGAAAATGTCCATCCTGTAGAAACCAAAACTGAAATAAAAATACCATTAAAGAGAGAAGAAGCAGAAGTTACAAAAAAGCCTTACATTAAAGAGGAATTAGTAATAAGGAAGAAACCTGTAACTGAAACACGTCAAATAACTGAAGAATTAACATATGAACAACTTGTAGAACCAAACAATAGTAAATAAATTTTTAAAATTAATTATGATATCATATTTTCATATACCAACCTCTATTCTTTGGTAGTACAGATATTAAAAATTCAGTTAAAAACCTTATTACCCATAGATTTAAAGAAGATAAGACTTCAATTTTTGAAAGTTTAAAGAAATACAAAAAACTATGAATTGATATCATATATAATAGAAATATACAATTAATTATGTTAATCCTCTGACTAAAATACAGTTTTATCAATGAAAATATTGATTTATAAAGAATTTTTTTTCTTTTTATGATAGCAATAATTAACCTAACAATTTATTTGAAATAAACTCATGCAATTGTGAATCAGACATATTTTTTTTTGCTTGTGCTAGATTTTTAGCATCTTCTCCTACTATGTATCTGACCAAAGATTCAGAAGACTTTATAGCATTTTTAATTGCTTCAAGTATTACAGTAGCAACTTCTTTTGGTAAAGGAGCATTCTTCATAGCATGATAATAATGCGATAGAAATGTATCTATAGTATTGGAATAATATGAAGAATTCTTTTTCTTAATATCATTGCTAGAGTAATTAGTTGCTGATTTTTCTTGTTTCATTAAAGTTTGTTGTAATTTATCATTAGTTTTATCTGGAAATTTAATATTTGGTACAAAATTAGTATTAATAACTCCTGGTTCAATAAGGATTACTTTAATTCCATATGGTTGAAGTTCATAGGATATAGATTCACTCAATCCCTCTAACGCAAATTTTGTACTTACATAGATGCATTCTGCAGGAACTCCTACTACCCCTGCAATAGAAGTTACATTTATTATTATTCCATTCTTCTGCTCTCTCATCGAGGGTAAAACTTCTTTAATAGTTCTTATTGCTCCAAAGAGATTTGTGTCAAATTGTTTTTTTATTTCTTCTATTGATATATCTTCTAAAGCACCAAATAAACCATAACCTGCATTATTTATCAAAATATCAATTTTCTTCTTTTCTTCAAGTATTTTATGTATTGTATTTTTTACTGAATTATTATTATCTACATCCAAAAGTAAAACTTCTAAAGGAAGTTTCTCTGTATAAGCTATTTTTTTAATTATGTCACTCTTATCTGTATCTCTCATTGTAGCATATGTATAAAATCCATTTCTTGCAAGAAGTAATGAAGTTTCAAATCCTATTCCTGTTGAACTGCCGGTAACTACTGCAATATTTTGTTGTTTTTCCATCTTGGTAGGCAATTACAAAAAGAGAAAATATATTTTTATTGTTAAAGAAAAAAAATTATTTAATTAATTATGGAATTTAATAAGGCATTTCCAACAATTTTAACTATTATATCTTTCACTTTTCTAATATTATGATATATTTATAATTTCTCAATTTAGGTAATAAAGGAAAAATTCAATACAATTTACATAGATGA
>DASSVK010000089.1:0-36389 GCA_035706205.1 Nitrososphaeraceae archaeon
TCATCATAAAATGGAAGCAAATATTGATGAACAAGTTTGCGAGTTATGTAAAGATAACCTAATTGGATCCAAATTCTAATATTGAATTAGGAAAGATTAAAAAATAGGTTTTAAAATTATTTAAACAAGTTTTTTGTTTTCTTTTATAATCTTTATTGTTTGTCTTAAAACTTCAAATCCGTTTATAGTTCCGATCAGTCCTTTCTTAGCAAAGGATTCTGTGAATCGTTGACTGTTTTTGTTGTTGTTATCATTATTTTTATCATTGGTCTGTATTGATTTCCCTGATACAAGTAATGGAACTGGATCATCTGAATGACTTTTTTTTATACAAGGAGTTGAATGATCACCCGAAACAACTATTACAACATTTGAATCTTTTAGCTCTTTTAAAAGAGTTCCAAAAAAATCTTTGTCTATTTTTTCTATATTTTCTTTTTTTCCTAAAGCATCTCCATCATGACCGAATTCATCGGGCCCTTTAATATGAACATAAATAAGATTATAATTTTCTAATTCTTTAGCTGTAACTTTAGCTTTAGTTATATAGTCATTTACACTTCCAGCTTCAATAGATTCCATTCCCAAGATTTTTGAGATACCTATTTCTACTGGCATATCTACAATACAAGCAACTTTCATATTATATTTCTCATTTATAGCATCATAATTGGGAATTGCATTTCCAGCATCTCTAACTAAAATACAATTCATAGCATTAAGATTTCTCTCTTTTCTAGCCTTGTTTACAGGATGATCCTTTGATAATAAATAAGTTTGATTTGTAAAATCATTTACTATATCAGAAGTTATTTTAGAACAAATATCATTATTTTGAGGAATCGATTTTAATACTCTCATTTCTGATATGTCAGTTTTTGCTATACCCATTCCATTCACTTTATCATAAGCAGGATCTGTATTTGTTATTTCATTCGATAACTTAATTTTATTGTGTCTAAATCTTATAGTTACTCTATGGGCAATTGTGGGCATAACAACTACAGATGCATCTGAGTCATTCAATGAGATCTCCGAATTCAATGTTTTGCAGAGAGATTGAGCTTCTTCATTTGTAATCAACCGTCCTGCTCGTCTATCAAGTATATATTGATTTTCATCAACTGTAGCAAAATTTCCTCTTAAAGCCAGATCACCGGCTTTAAAGTCAATTCCACAGCCAATCGATTCAACTACTCCTCTTCCCACGTAAGGAACATCCTTAAAATTATAGCCTAACATATTGAAGACGGCAATATCAGATTGAGGAGCTATTCCTTTACCAACAGTTATGACTTGACCCATAATCCCATTTTTTGCTAAATAATCTAAATTTGGAGTACTAGATGCTTCTAATGGTGTCAGATTATTGATTGATTTATGAGGAAGGTCGCCTATTCCATCAAGAATTACATATAAAATTTTTAATGAATTGTTGTTCTTTATAGACATAAAGTCGCTCACACAATCAAGAGAACCATTTCTATTTATTTGGTAAACTGCTGTTGCTGATGCTGCTACCACTATCTCCCTTTTTCCACACCTGTATCTGTCCACCATAGACTTCATTGTTGTAAACAAATGATGGAATCTGAGAATAAAAGCCTTGTCTGCCTGAACTGAATGTTTTGCTAACGAGAGGGATTTCATATTTTTTTCCATCTGGCATTGAAATAATAGCCATTACAATTCTCTTATTGGTTTGATCATTATCAATATCCATTTCAGCTATTACATAAAATAACAATAATATAAAAACAATTTTAATTCTTTGGACAAGTTAGAACAAAAAGATGATGAAATTAAAATTTTTTGGTCTTTAGTTAACTATCTCTTTCCTCTCTTTGTTGATTTATAAAAAAACTGCTCTAAATTTGATTTAATCTCTATCCTATAAATTGTTGGCAATCACATTTAGTACATTTGTTGTCACCTTCATAAATTAGATGATTTCTTTGTAAATGCTTACATCTTTTACATATCTTGTATTCCTCACTCATTTTAATTATTATAACTCTCTTCATCATCTCATTCGTTAAGACAAAATTAAATTTTATTATTAATTTAAAAAAAGGACAAGTCCAAATTCTATAAATATTGCATAAAATAATGGATTTAAACAATTTTATATTCTATGATCAAAACATTAATGTGGATTCCCTAGAGTGCTACCGACAAGCTGGTAAGATTGCAGGCTCTATTAGAGAAATGGCTAAAAAAAATGACTATATTGGTAAAACTTTAGGTGAAATTTGTGAGGAAATAGAAAAAGAGATACAAACAAGAGGAGGATTTCCTGCTTTTCCTGTTAATGTAAGTTTAAATGAAATTGCAGCTCATTATACAGCGGAACCTAATGATCAAAATACAATAAAAGATGGAGATGTATTAAAAATAGACATAGGTGTACATATTGATGGATATATTGCCGATACTGCTGCCACTATTTGTTATAATAATGATTATCATTCTTTAGTAAAAGCTTCAGAAAATGCTTTAAATGAAGCATTGAAAATTGCAAAGAATAAGTCAAAATCAAGTGATATAGGCAAAGCAATAGAAAACTCAATCATTAAAAGTGGTTTTATTCCTATTAAAAATCTGAGTGGTCATTCTTTAGAACGTTTTACGATTCATGCTGGAAAATCTATTCCAAATATCAATTCCATAGGTTCTTTTCTTTTAGAAGCAGATCATGTCTATGCAATTGAACCATTTGTAACATTAAAAAAAGGTATAGGTATAGTACATGAAGGTAAAGTAGCAAATATTTTTGCAATAATATCTAGAAAACCAACAAAAAATCGTGAATTAGATAGTTTTTTAAATGAAATTTGGAATAGATTCAAATCTTTACCATTTGCTTTGAGATGGTTAATAGATAAGTATGATGAAAAAAATGCACGCTTTTTACTAGATAATCTTAGAAAGAAAAAGAACATCCATGCTTATCCTATATTAGTAGAAGGAAATAACATGATGGTTGCACAATCTGAACATACAATTATACCTAGAGAGACATTTACTGAAGTTATTACCAGTTAAAGAATAATTAAAACTAGTATATAGTATCATAATGATCGATAATCTTCCTAAACTTAAAATTAAACCCAAAAAAATGTATAATATGAACTAGTGGGGGTCGTTGTCTAGCTTGGTATGATGCCAGCCTTGGGCGCTGGAGTTCGCCGGTTCGAATCCGGCCGACCCCATAAAATTCTTTGTTTAAAGAACCTTTTGTTATAATACATAATTAAAAAAATTTTATAAAAAATTAATTTTAACTATTAAAAATATTCCTATTTGAGGAAACATTATAGATTATCAAAACAAAAAAATTATATGCAATAAAAAAAGGTCACACTATGAATGAGAGCTGCTTGTGATGGCTGGCATAATATAACAAAAAATATCTATCAACGATTAAGCAATGTATCTGTCTCCAAAAGGCCTTTGCATACGAATAATTATTTTATAATCTACAAAAGAATATACACTAGTTGAATTTATCTCCAGAATTTATAGCAATAATTGACGATGTAGAAGATATTGTCAAATTATTTACAGAAGTAATCCAAATGAATGTTTATTTTGTTATAGGTTTTACTAATCCTCTTTTTATAATAGATTATACCAGAGAATTTCCACATCACATTAGATTAATTCTAATAGATTATAAATGATGGAAATGACTGGCTGTGAATTGGCCAATCAAATATTTCCAATAAATCCAAAAATCAAAATGGTGTTGATAACGGCATATGATGATGTAATAAATAATGCCTTAAATTTGGAAATTGTTAAGAAACCAATAGGCATAAGCAAAATTATGGAAATAGTCAAATATTGCATGAACAATTTAGTCATTTAATTAATAATATAAATCAACAATAGGTTAAATCAGACTAGAAAATCAGATAAAAAATATTTGCTAATATATATATCACAAAAGAATAATTGCAAATGTTTAATTATAAAATACTTATTTTATCAATGATAGAAAGTCGAATTGATAGAAGATAATGTTTTTATAAAATAGATAACTAATATTCTTTTTTTTATTCTCATGCAATTTGTTAAATTCAACAAAGAGATTGGTGTGATGAGTTAAATACTAATAGAGGAAAAGTTTATTAAAAATAAACTGATCCTTCTTTATAGGATATTTCAGTTCTATTTTTAATTCAATTTAGAATAATTCAGCTAAGTATTTAAAATATATGATTTCAAGAAATATATATTTATAGCATCATACTAAGGAATATTCATGCTTATATTTATTTAGTACTTATTAATACCTACTTTATGAAAAAAATTAACAATAATCTTTCTTTTACAGATAAAAAATGTTCTATTGTTCTAATAGATGATAATCTTGAGTTAGTTATTCTGTTTAAAGAAATTTTAGAAAAAAATGGTTATAAAGTTTGGGGATTTACTAATCCTGAAATTGCATTAGAATTTATTCGCAACAATCTTACCAAGTGCAATTTAGTAATTTCTGACTATCAATTGCCCCACCTAAACGGATATGAATTAGGTAAAAAAATAAAAGAGATTGATAAAAATATTAAAATGATATTAGTAAGTAATTATGAAGATAGTCACGAAAATAAATCTGAATTTAAATTTATTCAAAAACCAATTACAATAGATAATTTGATAGAAACAATTGAAGAATCACGTTTAACAATAGAAAATCAAAAGCAGTTAAAAAAACAATATTAGCGCAAAATACAAAAAAACAATTATAATCGTATATATAATTTATCTACAATATCTTTTATTCCTTTATATGTATAGGAGATGAGACATGATAAAAGACTACTATTATTAATGGCTTGTTTATGCACAAATAATTATACTAAAGGCTGCTGTATTTATACTTTTGAAGGTGAGTCTCAAAGATATATCTCCTATGATTTAATCAATTATTAGCTTAAAGAAATATTATGAATAAATACAATTTTAAAAATTAATGCTGAAATAAACAAATTTATTAATTTATTTTAATTGTAATTTGTTATAAAGGTATCCTAATACATTTAATAGGTGTACAACATTCACAAAAAAATATCAAAATTATAAGATAAAAAAGTTAACGAATTATAATCTTCAAGACCATTAAAAAAAAGATAATAATAATATTTACCCACCTGCTACCATAAATTGATCCCATCTATTTTGTTGATAACTATCTATCAATTCATTTAGTAAATCATCGTAATTCATATTTCTTTTTCTTTTTTCCATTAAATCAATTAATAATGCATCAAATCTTTTAAAAGTACTTTCTTCAATGTCTAGATCTTTCACAAACATTATAAGTTTATTTAAGTTATGTTTGTTTTGATTTATTAATTTAAAAAGATATTTTAATCTTAATAGAAAAAATTTACAGAGATGAAAATATTAAAAGTGGTCAAAACTCAAGATCATAAATTTGAAATAAATCTATACAATGAGAATTTAACAAGCTTAAATATAAAAGAGATTTTTGATGATCTATATACATTGAATTTTTATTTGCAAGCATTGCAAAAAAAAAATAATTTTTATGAAACACTAATCATTATACACGATAAAGTTAAAAACGAAGTGAATCTCTTCAAAAGTAATGGCGATATTTTCTTAGAATAAAAATATGGCTATCGCCCCTTATTACTTATTATTCTTCTTTAAATATATCAAACAAACAGACAAACAATAAATTAATTAATCTTTTTGTCTAATATTCAACAGTACAATGGGAAAAATAGCAAAAAAAGGTAGGCTTTTTTTAGGTAAAAGAATTGGACCCCAATCGGCTCGAAGAGCACGAAAACCTTTGAGTGAAGACTGGATAACAGGAAACATCCCTAATAGACATTATGTAAACAAAAGACGAAATCGAAAAATTTTAAGGGGAAGAAAAAGAAGAACTACAACATCAACTTAAAATATATAATAAAAGAATTAATCGTAGGTAATAAGAATATTTAGACTAAAGCAAATTAAATTATAGAGAGACAATAATCTATATTGGTTATTGGTTAAATTATGAGTTTAATAAATTATTTTCCCTTTCAAAATATTAGGAAGAATCAATCTAAAGTATGCGATGAGATTGAAGATTGTATTAAAAGCAATATAAAATATATATTTCTTGAGGCACCTACAGGCTTTGGTAAAAGTCCTATTGCTATAACTTTGGCTAGTTATCTAGGAAGCTCTCATATATGTACCTCGACAAAAGATCTTCAAAACCAATATTCTAAAGATTTTCCTTTCATTAAAGAAGCTAAAGGAAAAAGAAATTTCATTTGTATATTAAAAGAAATTGAAGGAGTACATGAAACATGTGAATATGGTCCATGTCAAAAAGATGATGAATTTGATTGTATACATAAAACTAGACTTTCAGATTATAAAGTGAATGGTTTAGGAACAAAATTTGAAAATGTTCACATAGGACAATTTGAAAAAATGAAATATATTAAAAAATATGAAAAACAATTACGGTTTGACAATTTAGAGTGGGAACCATGTAAATATTTTCATCAAAAATGGATTTCGACAAAAGCTTCTCATACTATTTACAATTACAAATATTTTCTTTCTGACTTGTATTTTTCTAATATTATTACGAAAAGAGAATTATTGGTATTTGATGAAGTACATAATATTGAATCTGAAATTTCTGATTTTAAAAGTTTCATTATTAATAATGATAACATTACAAGACTATTTCCAAAGCTTAAATTACCCACTATAAAGGAAGAAGAAATAGAAACATGGATTGATTTTTGTGAAGAATACAGAGATACTCTTTTAGAATTTATTGATGATATTGAGTTTGCTATAGAAACTAATAATTTAAAAGAACCATACACTGAAAAGAACCTAATAGATTGTATCAATAGGGAAAAGAATCTTCACTTTGTCCTTAATGATATGAAAGCTAATAAAAATAATTGGTTGGTAACAAATATCGATCGAAAAACAAGAGATTCAATTAGAAAGATAACACTTACTCCTTTGGATATTTCTAATTACTTTCAAGAAATATTGGATTTAAGTAGCTATGGACTATTTATGAGTGCCAGCATTTTAAATAAGGAATACCTCTGTAAGATTTCTGGGTTATCAAAAGACGAGATTAAGTTTATTCGTATAAAAGAATCTGATTTTCCAAAAGAAAATAGACCTATCCATTTAATGAATATCGCGTGGTTAAATAGCAAGAACATAATGGATAATCTTCCAACTATTGCCAAGACAGTTAATAATATAATGAGTATACATAAAAATGAGAAAGGAATAATCCATACTACTTCTTACTTTCAATTAGAATTTATTAAAAATAATCTAAATAAAGAAAACCTAGGACGTCTAATAGAAACTAGTCCTAATACGGATAGAACAGAAATATTACAAAGACACTCACGAAATCCAAAGCCCACTGTTCTTATATCTCCATCTTTTTATCAAGGTTTAGATTTAAAAGATGATTTGTCAAGGTTTCAAATCATAATTAAAATTCCATATCCTGATTTGAGCGATAAAAAAGTGGCTGCACTTAGAAAAAAAGATATAAATTGGTATTTGTGGAATACAATAGTTAGATTAACTCAAACATATGGGCGAAGTATAAGAAGCAAAGATGATCATGCATCAACATATATTTTAGATAGTAACATAAATTATCTATTACGAAATGCAAATGACATGTTTCCAAAATGGTTTACAGAAGCAATAATTTACAATAATTAAGTTAATAAAATATAAGAAAGAAAAGCAAATTATCATATTTGCTTTTCTTTAAATTATTGATGAATATCCATTGTATATGTACATATATTATTAGCTAATTTCCATATAGTTAAACAACGTATTCTGATAACCTTCATCTTTTTTTATTTCAGAAACTTTGATTCCTATACGTCGTAATTTAAAAATATCATACGTTGAAAGATAATCTAAAAATATTGAATTGGCATTGTTGATTAGATCAGTTAGATTTTGTGTATAATTTTTCAAATGTTTTGATCTATTTATAATACCCAATTTATTATCAATAAATATTAAACCAACGCTTTTAAAAAGTAATTCTCTTTTGATTAGATCAGTATAAATCGATTTACAAAGTTCTGCTATTAATGATTTAACATATTCAATATCAGTGGTATATTCTTTTAATGTTTTAATTCGTGTTATTTGTTTACTTAGTTGTTTTGTCTGTATAGGATCCTTATTAATTCCTAAAGAAGAATTGTGTAAGAATTCAGCATAATAATTTCCAAAATTTTTCTTCAAAAATGCAATATCTATTTCTGATAGTTGTTTAAATGTTGTTATCCCAAAATTATTTAGTTTTCTTTTATTTTTTGGACCAATACCTGGAATAATGCCTATATCTAAATTCGAAATAATTTTTAGTGTTTTATTTGGTTCAATCACAAATAATCCATTAGGTTTTTTGTACTTTGAAGCTATTTTAGCTAATAGTTTATTATAAGATATACCAATTGAACAAGAAAGATTCAGTTCCCTAGAGAGTCTATTTTTTATATCTTTAGCTAAAATTATTGCATTTTTATAATTATTATTAACAATATTTGTCAAATTTAAATAACATTCATCTAAACCAATAATTTCATAATCTTCAGCCGTTGTCACTGATAAAATTATTTTCATTGCCCGATTTGATATTTTTTTATAATATTCAATATCCATTGGTAAAAAAAATCTATTGTTATTATCAAAATTCTTTAATTTTGATTTAGCAAATTTTATTGAGATTCCAGACCTGATGCCATACTGTCGAGCTACATAGTTTGCAGTACTTATTATCCCACTCTCTTTTGTTCTTCCTGAAAAGACACAAACTACTACAGGCATATCCTTTATAAAAGGATTTCTGATTTCTTCACATTGAGCAAAAAAATAATCAAAATCAACATGAAAAATAATTCTTTTTTCACCTCCATGAATATTTTCGATATCAAACATATAATACAAGTATAATGATAGGCAGAGAGAATATTAAAAATTTAAAAAAACTCTATAAATATATATAGACATGACCTCGTTAGATAGATTTTTTTATTCCAAATCCTCTAAAATAATACATATTGGAAAATCCAGTGATGATTGATGATAATGGAATAAAGTTAAACCCGGATAAAATGATAAAAGAAGAATTATATCATTGTATTTATCTAAACCGTATTTTTCTTTTTTTTAAAGATAATGATGATATGCTCCATTGCTATGAGATCAGTGACATTGATACAATTAATGACATAAAAGGAAATCCCGAGAATATTCACAAGATACTCAATAATTTAGCTAAAGATCAATCCACAGAAACTACTACTAATTATTGAATAAACATTATATTCTACTTTCAATGAATAATTATACTAATGTCTTCAAAGAACGGAATTACAGATAGTAATAGACCAAAATCTAGCAATGAGATATTTATTGGAAAAAAACCACTTATGACGTATGTCACAGCCACATTGGTTCAACTTGCTAATGAACCATCAGTAGTTATAAAGGCTAGAGGAAAAAGCATACCTAGAGCTGTAGATGTTGCTCAGATAATTGTAAAGAGAATGGATACATTGGGTTACAAGGTAGCATCAGTAAAATTAGGCTCTGAGGCTGTCAAATCACAAGATGGAAATACTCGTAATGTCTCAACAATTGAAGTAGCTGTTTCAAGAAATAGCACTTAAATTGTTTTATTTTTAAAAATTTATTGTGATCTTGGTTTTACACTAAATTATTTATTTATAAAAACTTTATTGATTTCACATACTTTAATTTCTCCAATTTTTATCGTTCCATAACAACCATCACTAATATTTACACACATTACTGACGTATTATCTTGAGCGATACTAGCCCCCATAGTGAATTCCTCAAAACTAAGACCATCTAATTCAATTTTATTACAATAATTTGAAGAGATAACGTCATTGTTATTTGGGAAAATTTCATATTCACCAGGATGTAACTTTACCTGTTTAGAGTATATACCAGATTGAGGAGAAGTAACTAAGGAATAAATCGGTTCATTACCAATGATAATCAGGTTTGATATTGCCTCCTCAACTTTCATCCCACAACTGTCTTCATTACCACAATTAGACAATGATACACAAATACTGTCAGAACCTATCTTTTCTAATTCACAACTAAAAATATTAGTATAAATCATTACTATAGGTTGACTAGTAAATTCGAAATTATTATTATCATCTAAATTGATCTGATCACTATTTTTATAATAAAGATCAGATAATTCAATATCAAATGATGTATTTTTAAAAGATTGTTGTTGATTCCTCACTATATTTTTTTCAATGATTTTTATCACTACATCCTCCTCATTAAGAATTTCTCCTAAAACAATAAATTCATCTGTGGTATTGTTAAATAAAAAAAGCGGTGATGATAATAATAATATCAAAATTGAAAATAGAAAGACTATGTTAAACATTAAAAAATTCTACTTTTAAGATATAAATTATTAATGAAATTTTTCTCAATAAAAAGGATTATAATTAATTAGTAATAATACTGTTAAATGAAATTTTTATCTAACTTTATTAGTTGCTTTGGGTAACTAACTATAAGGAAAGGATACAAACAATAATAGATTTGAATATGAAAGAAAGATTAAATATTTTAAAATATCTGAATAAGCGATTAAATCAATTAGATTATGACGAAGGTATCAAAATCAAATGTACCCATAATAATAATTATATCTTCATTAATAAAAATATTAATAACGAATTTATCATTCAAGTAGAAGATATGATCCAAAAAAATAAAAAAGAGGTTTTATATTTTGACAAAAGAAATGACCTAATCAACTTCATTCAAAAAAAATGTACTACAAAATTTGATTTTGTAGAGTATTAATCTTTTTAGATAAACTAATCTTTCAGTTATAAGAAGAAAATTTATAATTAAATATTTGATATATAATTTTATTCTTGTTAAAGATTTATGATATATTGAAGAATAAAAAAATATCAATTCTGGATAATAAAGAAAAAGATAAGATAAGAATTTTCCTATGCGGACCGACTTCTTATCAAGATACTCATTTTGGTCACGCACGATTTTTTTTTATATTTGATTTAATTTCCAGACTTTTAAATTTTCATAATATTCAAACAACTGTTATTATTAATATTACCGACCTCGATCCAAAAATATTTTCAAAAGCAAGAGATAATAAAATAGAACCAAATCTTTATGTAGAGGAAAAAATACATGAATTTTTAGAGTTATCTAAACAATTAAACTTTACAGAAGGAATGATTTTTGCCAAGGTTTCAGAATTTATTCCTCAAATGATTAAAATAATTCAAAAGTTAATATATGAAAAAGATGCCTATCAGGGTTTTGGAAATATATATTTAGAGAAAGAAAAAAAAAGGAGAAATTTATCAAAGAAACTTCAAAATGATATTGCAGATAAAAGATTCGATATATCTGCCGGAAAAAAAGATTCAGATGATATTCTCTTATGGAATGGCGCTGATACATTAGACTATTTTTATCCAGATTGTGAATTTGGGAAAGGAATACCTTGGTGGCATATTCAAGACGTTTCTGTTATTACAAGTTTATTTGGAGGAAAATACGATATTCACGGTGGTGGCTCTGATTTAATAATTCCACATCATGAAAATATTAATTCAATTTTATCAAAATTTAATAAAAATTCTAAATATCCAAGATTTTGGATTCATGTAGGATTAGTCTATAATAAAAATAAAAAAATGTCCCAGACATTCAATAACGGAATTAAAATAAAAGAATTATTAACAAAGTATAATGCTAATACGTTAAAACTTTATTCTTATTCTAAGCATTACAGCTCCCAAATATCATTTAATGAACGGGATTTAAGACAATATCAGGAATTAGATTACAAGATCCACGAATACATTTTTAATTTTGGAAAATCAGCCTTTATTTCAGAAGATGAAAATTCTTTTTTTAAAAAATTTGTTAATTATTTGGACGATGATCTAAATACTTTAGAAGCAATCAAACTATTAAAAAATTCTTTGAATGAAAAGTCTTTACAAGCAGAGATTGGCAAAATGGTGAATATTCTCGGACTCAAATATTGAACATAACCACTACCATCATCATCAACAACAACATCGGTATTTACAAAATGAAATAAAATTTTGTTCATTGTGGACTAATACCTTATCTTTGAAACAATCCAACGAGGAAACTAACATTTTTCTGTTTTTTAATAGGAAATTTAGTCGTGATGATTATTTTTTCAATAGAATATATTTTGACAATAATAATGATATTGTTAAATCTCTTGATTTTTTAAAAAGGTTTCTCATACTTGAAGGAATTTCAGGATATTTGTATATAAAAAATGAGATAACCACCCGTTATTTGAGAAAACAGTTAAAAAAAAGAGGTTTTATTTGTATTGATTCAATTTATACCTTAGAATCGCCACTAATACCACCGCCTTCACTACAAGCAATTAATACAACAAAAAATTTAGAGAAAAAAATTTCTGTTACTAAAATCAATGAAGATCTTAAATTACTCAATATATGGACTAGAATTTTCTGTGAATCTTTTAATATCAAAGATATGGAACCATTTATTGAAATTGTATATAAAAATAAGCAAAGATTTGTATTTCTTATGGCTATGTTAAAGGATAAGGATAAAGAAAAGAACAAGAAGAGTAAAGAGAATACGGAGAATAACAATAATAGTTATAATCCAGATAATAATGATGATAATAATATTCCAGCCGGAGTTTGTTTATTATTTGAAAAATATAGATGTCTAGGTTTGTATTGTTTAGGAACATTACCAAATTTTCGAAATAGAGGCATTGCTCAAACTATTTTAAAGACTTCTTTACAAATAGCACATACAATGGGATATGATAAGATATTTTTACAAACATTTCAAAATGACAATTATATCGACTTTTATAAAAAACGTAAATTTAAGGTAATAGATAAAAGAAAAATATTTCAAATTAACTAATTGAAGAATCAAATTTAGATTACAATAAAAAATATAATACAGAATCAGAAAGGTTAATTGTAATAATAATAATGGTTTTTATAAAAAAATTAGAAATTTATGGTTTTAAATCTTTTGGATTTAAAAATACTGTAATTAATTTTAATAATGGACTTGTTGCCGTTACTGGACCTAACGGTTCAGGAAAAAGTAATGTTTTAGATGCCATCATGTTTGCACTAGGCGAAAATAGCCCCAAAGCTTTACGAGTAGATAAATTTCAATCTCTATTTCACGATACTCAAAATAACTCCCACAAATTGGTCCGAGTAAGTATCACTTTTGATAACAAGAATAGAGGGATTCCAATTGATTCTGATAATGTAACTTTGACCAGAGAAATGGAGGGTTCCGCTGGAGAAAGTCAATATCATTTAAATGGAAAAAAGGTAGCAAAATCAACAATTACTGAGTTGTTACAAATTGTTGTTGCAGTCCCAAATAAATTAAATATTGTTCAACAAGGTATGATTACAAGAATATCTGAATTAAATTCTGAAGAGAGAAGAAGAATTATAGAAGATATTATTGGATTGTCTTATTTTGATGAAAAAAAAGAAGAATCATTAAAACAATTAGATGAAGCAGATAGAAGACTCGATATAGCTCTAGCTCGTATGGGTGAAATAAGAAAGAGAATTGATGAATTAGAAGTTGAAAGAAATGAACAATTACGATTTCAACATATTGAGAGTGATATTAAAAAGTACAAGGCTATAAAATTTTCAAATGAAATAAGAGTAATCCA
The DNA here is from genome assembly GCA_035706205.1 of Nitrososphaeraceae archaeon. Lineage (GTDB taxonomy): Archaea > Thermoproteota > Nitrososphaeria > Nitrososphaerales > Nitrososphaeraceae > TH1177. Next base: position 13,835 of record DASSVK010000089.1, read on the forward strand.
AAAGAATATTTTAATTAATGAAGAGGAATTAGAGACAAAAAAATTAAAATCACAGAGTTTTAGTGTAAAATTAAAGGAAACAAAAGAAGAATTAGAAAAATTAGATTCGGAAAAAACAACATTCATTAAAGAAGTGGATACAGTTAACAAGGAAAAAGCTGATATAAGCAATAGAATTTCATCAATAGTATATGATGTAGAAAAATCAAAAGCCATGTTAAAAGAATTAGTTTCTAGAATTGAACAGATAAATCAGAAAATAAAAATTAACAATAGTACAGAAATAGAATCAAGAAAAAAAGTTAATGATTTTTCATCTATAATTAGTATTTTAGAAAAGGAAGGTGAAATTCTAAATAACAGAAAAAATGGTCATATTAACCAATTAAATCTTGTAGATAAGAGGATTTTAAATCAATCTAATTTAAATCAACAAACAGAAATAAATTCACAGCGGATAAATCATAAACTTGCAAAAATTATATCATTAAACAATAAATTTGAGCTTGATATTTTAAAAATTTATGAAAACAAAAAAATTATTAAAAATAATCTAAGTGATACAAATTTTAAGATGAAAAATTTGAAAAGCAAATTATTAACAATTTCTACAGATTTACAAAATAAAAATGATACTCTTGAGGAATTAAAAACAAGACAAGAAAAAATGAACAAGACATTAGCATTGACGGAAGCAAAAGTAAAAGAATTTAATGATAGGATTGAACAATCAAAAAATATATTAAACTATTCTGATACTGAATCCTTTAAAATTTATGAAAAAAGTAGAATTTTAACGGATTCCATGTATGAAGATCTAACAATTTCAGAAATTATCAAAAATAATAATCAATTACCTGCTGTTGTAGGAATAGTTCATGATTTGATCAAATGGGATAAGAATTATCATAGGCCAGTAATGGCTGTTGGAGCGGAATGGATGAAAGCAATAGTTGTTAATAATGTACAAGATATGATACAAATAGCAGAATTTGCGAAATTGAAAAAATTACCTCGAGTGAAAATAATTCCATTAGATGTAATTGAATCAGTGATAGTAACATCAACAGATAAAGTAGCAGCAGCAGTAGCAGAAGATATAATTAATGAAAATATCTTTGTTATAGGTAGTTTATCTAATTTTGTAATTTCTGATTTTGAAAAATTAGTAAATTTTATTTTTGGAAATACGATTGTTGTAAGAACAGCTAGTGAAGCATACAGTCTTTCTTTAAAAGGATATAGATCGGTATCGATAGATGGTGAACTTTTTGAGTTAAAGTCAAAATCTCTCTTAATCGATTATAATTCTACAATTATTAATTTTGTTACTGAAATCAATCTAAAAAATGATATTGAAAGTCTACGATCCCTAATATTAAAATTAAAGGATTCGCTTTTAAAAGAGACCAAAGAGCTAGGAAAACTAATAGATAAATTGAAGGATTTAAATGCAGAAAAAATAAGTTTAGAAAATTCAATTAAATATTTACAAGATAAAGTTATTTTTCAAAAAGAAATATTAAAAGAAAAAAATATAGAATTAAAAGAATTAGAGCTCTTCTTAACCAAAAATATAGTTGAATACAAAAAAATAATAGGATTATTGAAAGCAGCTGAAAAAAGACATTTTTTGATAACCAATAGCAGGAAAAAATTAGTTGAAGACTTGAAGAAAATAAAGCAAAATTATGATGAAACCCAACTAGGAAAATTAAATATTGAACGTATTAAATATCAAAGTTTAATTGATTCTGATAATCAAGAAATGCAAAATATTATGATTAAACTTGCAAAAACGAAGAATGAAAAGGATTTATTTCAAGAAAGAATAAGTTTATTAAATGAGGAAACAATTAATCTAGATAAAGAACGTTCAGATAAAGAATTAGCAATAACCGGGTTGAAAAATAAAATAGAAAAAGAAGAAATAGATTTAAACGCTTTAAGAGATAAGGAACAAAATATTATCTCCTCTTCGGGTAATTCTTATACAATATTACAGTCATATGAAGAAAAAATTAAAATTTTGCTTGACAATGAACGAAAGATCTCTCGTGAAAATAGCTCTATCGAAAGAGAAATTGTTCTTTTAGAAAAAGAGATTTTAAATTTAAAACAACAAGAAGTTGAAATAAATAATGACCTTATGGTGACAGGGTATAAGAATTTAATTGATGACAATTTTGATGTCAATGAACTTTTATCTAATTTATCCGAAGAATATGAAATCTTAAAGAGCAGAATAAATTTGAGAGCAAATGAAACTTATATTCAGATTGTTGAGGGTTATAAAGGAATGTCTGATCGCAAAAATGATTTAGAAAAAGAAAGGAATTCAATTGTTATTTTCATAGAAGAAATTAATAGAGAGAAAAAGAATATGTTTATGGATGCTTTTAACAAAATTAATAATGACATAAATCATATATTTTCAACTATTATAGGAGGCAATGCATGGCTTGAAATTGAAAATCCTGAAGATATCTTTTCTAAAGGTGTGAGGTTAATAGTTCAATTTACGGGAAAACCAAGAAGAGATTCTACTGGATTATCAGGAGGAGAAAAGACAATGGCAGCTACAATATTTTTACTAGCACTTCAATCCATCAAGCCATCTCCTTTTTATTTGATGGATGAAATAGATGCTCACTTGGATGCTCAAAATACTGAAAGGCTATCAAAGATTCTTTTTGAACGATCTAAAAATAATCAGATTATTATGGTAACATTAAAAGATTCTACAATATCAAAAGTAGATCAAGTATATGGGGTATTTCCAACAGAGGGCATCTCTCACATTGTCAAATATAAATATCCTATTAATAAAAAGGAGTTAAAAGAGGAGGAGGAGATTTCTCTAAATTTTGATTGATTGATTGAATAAATAAATAAATAAATAAAGTGACATTTGTGAATAATTGATCAGGAAATAGATTCGTAATTAAAGCATCTAATAAAATGGGAATTATGAGGATCATGAGAAGAAGAATTATGTATTTCTTCTTTAGTCAATAAAGGTTCACTATTTTTGCATTTCTCAGTAGAATATAAACATTTATTTATAAATTTACAACCTTCTTGACTGTTAGATTCTGATTCAAGATCGTTTTTTATCTTTATTTCATGATGAGGCTGTTGATTATTAATAGCAAATTTTGGAATGGCAGATATTAAAGCTCTAGTGTAAGGATGGAGAGGGTTATAAAGAACCTGCTTAATAGTACCTTGCTCAATAATTTGTCCTTTATATAAAATAATTATATGATCACCTACGGATTGTGAGGTGGCCAAGTCGTGAGTTATATACAAGAATGAGATATTTTCTTCTTGTTTTAATTTTTTCATCAATTCTAGAAGTTGACCTCTTATGGAAACATCCAACATGGAGACTGGTTCGTCAGCGATAATCAACAATGGTTTAAGAACAAGAGCTCTTGCAAAACTTACTCGTTGTCTTTGGCCTCCAGATAGCATATGAGGATATTTTGAAGATATTTCATCTGGATCTAGATTTACCTTTTTTAATGCAGAAAAAACATATTCTTCACTATCATTTTTTTTAAGACCTTTTTTATGTACATCTAATGGTTCTTTAACAATATCAAATATCTTCATCCTTGGATCTAAAGAAGAATAAGGATCTTGAAAGATAATTTGTATTTTAGACCTTATTCTTAGTAATTCTTTTCCTTTTAGTTTAGTAATATCAAGATTATCAAAAAATATACTGCCTGAATCGGGATTTATAGATCGCATTATAAGTTTAGCAATAGTTGTTTTTCCTGAACCTGATTCTCCTGCAAGAACAAGTATTTCACCTCTAGAAATTTTAAAATTGATATTATCTATTACTTTTATTGTTTTAGATTTTTTGAATCCGATTAAATTACTGATTCCGCTATGTAATGAAAATGATTTATTTAAATCAACAATATTGAGTATTATGTCATTCAATTCAATTTACTTTTTTTACATAATCAAAAAGTTTTCTATCTCATGAAAATAACAAATATAACAAAAATTATTTAAGAAGAAGAAGATGTTTCTTCTTTTTTCTTTACTCCAAAAATTCTATCAAAATAATCAGATTGTTCTTTACTATGGCTTTCACCCTCAGTTTCGGGAATATTTGCTAATCTTCTTGCAATTTTCTTTTTATATTCTAACTGCATTTGACGAGCAATTTGAATTCTCTGTGCTTGAGGAGAACCTGCCCCGTGCATTGATTCAGTCAGGTAACCAACCGCATTTCTTCCTAATGTCATATTCTCAATAAGTCTTAAAATTCTCATTCTATTTTCTATAGGAATACCTTTCTTTCCTTTGAGATACTTTTCTAAAAGTGGACCAGTTTCAGAACTTCGAAAATCTTGTTCTGAAGGCATAGTTACAACTAAACCTCCTGCTATATCCTGAGCTAGTCTACTGATTTCATAGGGAAAACGAGTTACATTATGTTTACAAACATTGGCAAGCATATCATCATTTTGGTAATTACCAGCTTTAGTTTTATATGACTGAAAAGAAGAAGCAACACCAGTTCCAAAAATTGTCTCATTGAGATGAGTCATTTCGACTAATTTATCTTTAATATGTGATGCATTAGCAATACCATTATACTCAGAAATGGAAGCTGCTGCCCCAATTAATACATCTCCTAGTCCTGTTTTACATACATAACTCCTTCTATGATAACAGGTAAAACGTTCTACGAGCATAGCAGCATATTCATATTCGCCATCCATAAAAATATACTCATTAGGAATAAAGACATTATCAAAAATTATCATTGCTTCTTGACCTGAATATTTAGCGTTACCTGCATCAAGATCGCCCCCTTCCATACTTCTGGTGTCGCATGACTGTCTTCCATAAATATAGGTAATTCCTTCTGCATCAGCAGGAACGGCCCCGACTATGGCATAATCTTTATCTTCATCACGCAATCTCATAGTTGGCATTACAAGAATCCAATGAGAATTGATACAACCAGTTTGATGAGCTTTTGCCCCACTAATATAGACACCTTTCTCATCTCTTTTTGAAATATGAACAAACATATCTGGATCTTCTTGCTGTGACGGAGAAAGGCTTCTATCTCCTTTAACATCTGTCATAGCTCCCCCTATTACGTGGTTTTCTTGTTGTATTTTCTTTATGAATTCTTTTAACCTTTTATGATATGGAGTATGGAATTTCTCATCCATTTCAAAAGTAGTTGAATAAAGAGAATTTAAAGCATCCATGCCTACACATCTTTGAAAACAAGTTCCAGTTTTTTGTCCAAGCTTTCGTTGCATTCTGTTTTGGTTAACAAGATCTGTCGCATTTTCAGCTATATGTAAAAATCTATTAACTCGTATTCCAGAAAGAGAGGATTCTGCTGATGCAAGTTCTGGATCATCATTAGCTATGTCATAGGTTTCTGCGACAGCATTTATTGAAGGTCGAATCATAGGATGATCAACAGGTTCTTTTACTAATTCACCAAACAAGTAAACCTTAAGATTCCTATTCCTCAAACTTTCAATATACTCTTGACCATTGTTAATAGGCATATATATATAATAATAATCGTCTGGATCTTATTTATATATTATTAGAGATATCTGTGAACTATCAACAAGAATAATAAAAATGATAGAAGAGATTGATGATATTGATAAACACGATAATATTATTAAAGCTATACAATTTTTTATTGAGATATTGTCAAATACTTGAATGAATGAATAAATGAAGCTTGTAGATTCTAAAAAAGACCAATTCAGAAAATTAGCTAAAGATCAAGGATATAGGAGTAGATCTGCCTTTAAACTCTTGCAATTGAATAAATCTTATAGAATCCTCAATAAAGGCAATTGTGTTGTCGATATTGGTTGTGCTCCTGGCGGATGGATTCAAGTTGCACTAGCCGAAGTAGGAGATAAAGGAAAGGTAATAGGAGTAGATTTAAAAAAAGTAGAACCTATAGATAATGCATTTCTTATTCAGGGAAGTATTGATGACGAAAATATAATAATCGATTCTATTTTAAAAATCACAAGTTCGACAAATGTTGATGTTGTCTTATCAGACTTGTCGCCAAATGTGAGTGGAAATTGGGAATTAGATCATGCAAGACAAATAGCTTTAACAAAAAATGCTCTCACTTTGGGTCGAAAAATAATAAAGAAAGGTGGTAAAGTAGTTTTAAAAGTCTTCCAAGGAGATATGCTTAATGAATTGATTGAGGAATTGAGAAAGGACTTTAGAAAAGTGATAATAACTAAACCAACTGCAAGTAGACAAGTTAGTAGTGAATTGTACTTGATTTGTATTGGCTATAATAAAAGCCACGAATAAATAAATAAGATTCAAAATAATTTTATACACACACAGAGGAGTATTTATTCATCTTCTTCTAATTATTCTCATTAATGAGATTAGATGATTTAATTTACTATCAATACATTTTACTCTTTTAATTTATTATAAATAATTGAAGATACTTATATTAGATTAATAAAAAAAAATAATACAATTTGTTTTCATCATCAACATCATCATCTACAACAACAACAAATAATATACAATCAACAACAAATACCAACAATAAAAGCATCTCAAAATATGATAGAGAGGGATTTTATAAAATTCTATTTTCACGAAGGGACGTTCGTTCGCATTTTATTAAAAAAGAAATACCATTGTCAACCATATTAAGAATTATAAATGCTGCACATCATGCACCTTCTGTAGGATATTCACAGCCATGGAATTTTATCATGATAAAAGATGAAGATACAAGGAAAAAAATTAAAGAATCCTTTTTAAAAGAACATGAAAAGGCAATAAAATTATTAGACAATGACAAAATAAAACAAACAAAGTACAAATCTTTGAAATTAGAAGGGATTTTAGAATCAAATATTAACATATGCGTTACCTATGATTATACTCGGTTTGCACCATTTATAATAGGAAAGAATGCTATTCCAGAAACAGGAATTTATAGTGTTTGTTGTGCTGTTCAGAATTTGTGGCTTGCTGCCAGGGCGGAAGAAATTGGAATGGGATGGGTGAGTATTATTTCAAATAAAGAATTAAAAAAAATATTAAAAATTCCTAAACATATTAAACCAATAGCGTATCTTTGTCTTGGATATGTGTCTGAATTTTCTATACAGCCCGATTTGGAAAAATCAAAGTGGATACAGAGAATTAATTTGAATGATATAATCTATCTTGAGAAATGGGGTAAAAGTTTAGATAAAAACAAAACAAATTGAAGGAACGAGCTTAATATTTAGATGAGATTTTTAAGCTACTTTAACAGATAAGAATATTGCAACAAATATTTTTTTAATTTTTTAAGTATATAGTTAATTTTGGGTTATCAAATCTTTTAAATCACTGTATAACCCTAAATTAAATATCTAGGCAAAATTTAGATACAATAATGACAATAGCAATTTTTTGATTTTCATTTAATTATTTATTTATATAGATATATAGTATTACTCATTTTTAAGTATTAAATAAAATAAATTGAATTTATTTCTACAGTGTTTATTATAATTTCAATAACTTCTTTTATTGATGCAAAAAATAATATTCCTTTTTAACTACTATATTATTTATTAATATAAATGATGGTTAAAAAAATATATCTTGCTATAGGTATTATACCAATAATTCTAGTTACTTTTTTTATCTTAAGTAATATTGCCTTTTCAAATAAAAATGAATTTGATTTAGAAATTGATGCATTAAAGGAAGAACAATCTTTATTCACACATACCAGAGCCACTATAACTAATACAGGCAAACAACCATTAACAGATATTAAAGTCAATTATGGAAACAAAAGTGAAACAATCAAAAGTCTTGAACCAGGACAATCATATCCTCTTAGTCCTCCAGCTGGAAGTGATCTTCAAAAAATAATTGTTACTTCTGATCAAGGAATTAATATCACAAAAGAATATAGAACACCTATTAAAATGCCTGGTATGATGGGCTCATAGTAGAAGATAAAAAAAATAAAACTACAAAAATAAAAAAAAGATAAGAATAAAAAAAATTCTAAAAGGTATCTTTTTTAGATAAATATTCTTTCCATCCAGTCTCTTCTAATTTACTTGCTTTGGAAACGACATTATTTTTCATCTCTTTTTTATATTTTTTAAGTTTGGCCAGTAACAAATTATTTTGTGTTCCAAGAATCTGGCAGGCTAATATAGCTGCATTTTTTGACCCATTTATGGCTACAGTAGCAACAGGAATACCTGGTGGCATTTGAACAATAGATAGCAAAGAGTCTAATCCTTTTAAACTTGTTGAACTCTTTATCGGAACACCAATTACTGGAATACAAGTCAAGGAAGCAATCATTCCTGGAAGGTGTGCTGCACCACCTGCACCGGCAATTATAACTTTTATGCCTTTCTCAATTGCATTAAGTGCATATTGAACCATTCTTTCAGGAGTTCTATGAGCTGAAACTATAGTCAGTTCATATTCAATATCAAAGTGTTCTAAGATTTCAGCAGCATCTTTCATAACCTTTAAATCAGAATCGCTTCCCATAATAATTGCAACTTGAATTTTTGACAAATTTATATCATCACCACCATACTCCTCCTATCAATTATTAGTTTTAATTATCTCTATTGAATTTTTTGCCTTAAAGGCTCTCTTTGCCGCTTCATCTAAAGTTTGACCAGTACAAGTAATGTGTCCTAATTTTCTACCCGGAGAGGTTATCTTTTTTCCGTAAATATGAATTTTAGTAAAAGGAATAGATAATAAATTACTTAGACCAATAACTTTATAATTTCCATTAAAATTGGCAGGTCCGAGAATATTTTTCATAACAGTAGGTCGTAACAGTTGGGGTTTAGATAAAGGAAGATTTAAAATTGCTCTAATATGTTGCTCGAATTGAGAAATTGAGCATCCCTCTATGCTATAATGGCCAGAATTATGGGGACGAGGAGCAATTTCATTAATAAAAACTTCATCACTTCTGGAAATAAACATCTCAATTCCAAATAACCCCACATCATTTAAACAATTAATTACCTTTTCGGCAATAAGCTTTGCATTTTTTTGAACTTCTAAAGAAATGTTAGCAGGAACTATAGTTGTATCAAGTATATTGTTTTTATGGATGTTTTCGGCTATTGGAAAGGATTCTATTTGTCCTTCTTTATTTCGGGCAACCATTATTGAGATCTCCATTTTAAAGTCTACAAATTTTTCTGTAAAAATGTCACGATTCTGAAAATAAGAATAAGCAATTGGAATATCGTCTTTGGATTTGATAAGATAATTACCTCTTCCATCATATGATTCTTCAGAAGCTTTTAGCATGACAGGATATCCAAATTTTCTTGCAGCAAGTGTAAGGTCATCTTGAGAATAAATTTTAATAAAATCAGTTACAGGTAATTTGTTATCCTTAAAGAAAACTTTTTGCCGAAATTTGTTTTGGATAATGTGAAGAGAATGTGGAGAGGGGAATATAGGATAATTTTTTGATTCCAGATTTTTTAAAGCTTTAGAGTTACCTAATTCTATCTCATATGTGATTATATCGCAATTTTTTGCTAATTCATAAATTTTTTCTTCATCTTTAAAATCTGCTACAATTAATTTATCGCAGACGGTAGAAGCAGGACAATCTCTATTTGGATCTAATATAATTATACCAAAAAACATCCTCTTAGCTTCTTGAGCTATCATTTTTCCTAATTGTCCTCCTCCAATAATACCTATTTTAATTGGATTATGTATTGATAATTCATTAAGTAATGCACACATGAAGATAGTTATCTTTAATTCTAAAAGAGGTGTTAAAAACTTATCAAAAGAGAGAGAAAAAAAAGGAGTAGGATAGAAAGATGAGTCTTTTTGTTGTTAATGATTATTAGCCAATCAATAAAAAAACTTAGCAATTGTCTCATTAAGAATAATATCTAGTAAAAGAACACGCATCAAATAAAGCAAACATATATATAGGCATCTCTGATTTGAATCTTTTCTCTTATCATTATTATTATTCTTTTAGAGCAATCCTATTTGTTATTTAAAGTTTTTAAGTATATATTATATAACAATTTTCACAATATTTAATTAGAAGAACGTTCTATACTAATGTGTGATAAAAATTAGCCGTCAGAATGGTTACATTCATTCAGAGAAGAGACAATTCTCAGATAAAAAAGAATGTAGTCACTGTGAGGGTAATGGCTGGATCTATGAATTCTATAACGATCCTGTATCTTGGCAAATCTGTCCACATTGTTGTGATGATCAAAGACTTATAAAAGCGGCTCCATAAAACAACCTCTACCAATTTTTAATTCATCCTTCTTAAACTTCAATCTAGACAAGAATGGGAGAAAGTTATACCTAAATTTTTAGCTTCAGTGAAAATAGAAAAGTTAAACAAGGGCCTTTGAAAAAGACATAGATATGCTTAGAAAAGAAGAGGCAGTAAAAAGATGGTTCCCCTTAGCTGCTATTGCGTCTGGTATAGCATTTGTTGTTACATTTTTACTGAATCTGCCAGTTGAACGAGTAATCGTAGCCGCATTATTGGCAGGAGCTCTAGTTTTTAGCGGATTTTTTTTTAGGTCATTTGGTAAAGATGAAGCATCATTTGGTAAAGATAAAGATGAAGATGCCTTTAAATAAATAGATTTAAAACTAAAAATCTTATTACATATTTATAAAGAAAACAAGTTTTATCAAATGATTTAAAAAATTGATCTTGTCATTATTTTAATTTCTTATCATTATATTTTATAATAAATGATGGTTAAATTTTTAAGCCAAATCTATTCAATTCTACTTTTTCTATCTATAAGTATACTTACAATAGTAATAGTCCAGACTTTATATTCATTCATACAAAATGAATTGCATTTTCAAACATTTATTGTTTCTATTATTATAGAAATAATATTTGTATTTGTAATTATAAAAGTGTATGATGAATTAGGATGTAAATGGGAAAGTATTAAAACAATTCCTCTTTTAAGGAAAAAGAAAGAATTCCAAACTACAGTTCAGAATAATTATTATTACAATGATAATAATAATACTGTAGATTCAAAAATGAGATTTTGCTCTAATTGTGGAATATCAATAACTAACTATAATATTAATTCCAGTATAGAAGATATTCCAAAATTTTGTAGAAATTGTGGTTTTTTGCTCAAAGAAAATATCATTGACGTAAATCATCACCAACAAAAAGAATGGTCTTTTTATCACTAATAGATTAAATTACTTGACTTTTCAATAATATTCTAAAAAAATGTCAAATCCAAAAATAATATATATTTTAGTCATATCTTTGCCATTATTATTAGGCTTTATTAGTACATCTATATTTCTAGATTATATTATGGGAAAAGAAAAAGAAGATCTTTTTGTATTTGCTTATTCAAATAATTCTATGAAAGAGTTTTTCGCAAATGCTAACGTTACCGATTCTGAATATTTGAAAGGATATGCAATCGTAGACAATTATAAAATATTAGTCGATATAGCACTTACGGATAAACAAGTACAAGATGGTCTAGCTATAAAAAATTCCCTAAATGAAAATGAAGGAATGTTATTCTTTCTTGGAGAACCACGAAAAGCTTCTTTTTGGATGAAAAATATGAAATTTCCTATAGATATTATTTGGTTAAATGAAAAATTTTCAATTGTCCACATTGAACAAGAATTGCAACCATGTGAATCAGTATTTTATTGTAAATCATATAAACCTAATTCTGAAGCATTATATGTTTTGGAGACTATAGCAGGCTTTACAAAAAAGCACAATCTGCAAATAGGCGATAACGTTGATTTTCAATTAATAAAATAAGTTTAAAAAAATATATATAATAATTTCTATTTTAATTATTTTAAATTTGTAAAAATTATAAATATATAATAGTATCAATAATTTCATAAACTATTCAGAATTCTAATTCACAATTGACTATTATACGACCATCTCTTTCCTTGTCAAATAAGCTATGAAGCGCTTCTCTAATTTGATTTAAAGAAAATTCTTTCCAAACTTTTGTTTTAAGATTATGTGATAATTTAACAATATCTTCAAGTTCTTTTCTAGTTCCACCATTTGATCCAATTATTTTAATCTGTTTTGTATATATAGGCTGAATATCTAATTCTACCAAGTTTCCCGTTAGTACTCCAAAAGTTAAAAGACGTCCATTATAATTTAATAATTCTAATGCTTTGCTCCATGTTTCTTTTCCAATAGAATTAACAACTACATCAGAAAATTTTCCTTTTGTTAATTCGAAAATGTGTTTCAAAAGATTATCGTCATTGAAAACTAGATGATGTGCTCCAAATTGTGTTAACCATCTTTTTCTAGTTACAGCTATGACATTGGCTTTTTTATATTTACCAAATTGAGTTACAAATAATCCTGTACTTCCTGATGCCCCGAAAACGACAAGATTTTCACCTGCAGATAAATCTGAAAGATTTAAAGCATGATATGCAGTTAAGGCACAGACCGGTAAACTTGATGCTATATTCCAGTCTAATGATCTAGGAATTTTAATAATATTTTCACAAGGTACTGTTATATATTCTGCAAATCCCCCATTAACACCAACCCCAATTAAAGATCCATTTCTGCATAACATTTCTCTACCACTAATACATTGATCACAAATAGAATCAAAAATTCTATTATATACGATAACATGATCATCTTTTTCAAATCCTATAACTGATTTTCCTACTGTTTCAATTATACCTGAAATTTCCATTCCTGCTATGTGGGGCATTGGAGAAGATACTAATTTCTTTTCTGTATTTAATCCATAAAAACCACTAACACTAAAATAGTCAATAGGATTAACTCCAACTTTTATTATTTTAATTAATACATAATTATCTTTTACTTCAGGAAGTGGAATATCAATTATCTTGATATTATCCAAACCATGTTGACTAAAAATTGCTGCTTTCATATATATTTTGAATAATAATGATATTATTTGTATTATTGTTATTTGAGGAATATTTTTAAAAGAATAACAATTCATTACCAGAAAAATTTAAAAAATTACTTAAGAAAAATAGCAATCATTTAATAAACGGCTTATATGGCATATGGAAGGTAAAACATATAAATTATTTTAATCATATTTAAATCTAATATACGAATAATAAATGGATGAATAGATAATTCATAAATTTCAGATTATTTAACAGTAACTAAAAATTTAAGCAAGAAAATCATTTTATTTGTAACGATAGGTATAACGTGTATATTTGGCAAAAACAATTACAACTACTATTAAGTTATGATCATATCTATAGAAAGAATTGAAAAATTTCGACTTCTTATTTTAATACAACATATACATTTAAAATTTTGCTAGTTTTGGTATTTATATAATTCCAACCCTCATCTACTATGTCTAATTTTTGAAAATTTGTATCTTTAGATACATTTACAATATTTTCAAAAACATTTTCGCTAATCAAAATTTGGTTTGGTTTTGCCAATGCAGTTATTTTTGCTGCAATACTGATGCCAGAACCAATTAGATCAATATGAGAAGTATCCAAATTTTTTCCATATAATACGACCATAGATTCTCCTAAGTCAATACCTATCTTTACCTTAATCTGCGGAAGTTTATTACATAAAACAGGATTGATAACTTGATTAATAATTCTCACCATAGTTTTTGCAGAATAAAGTGCATTAAAACATGCTTTCCCTGAGTCAAATTCTGCAGGAAAAATAGCTATTACTGCATCTCCAATATATTTTAATATATAACCACCATGTCCAGAAATTATAATACTCATTTCCGTAGAAAAAATATTAATTATTGAAATTAATTCTTGAGGTGAGAGCGATAAACTTAGTTTAGTTGATCCTACTAAATCAACACAAAGAACGACCAATTTTGTTTTATTATTGACATGTCTTCTTAGATAATGATTACATTTTAAGGTGGATAAATCAATAGGTGGACCTTGGCTTAAAGTACGTTCAACTCGAGTCTTAATGCTTTTTAACAGAGAATTAGAATCCAAATAAAATAGAGGAATCTATATAGTATAAAAGAAATACTATAGGTTAATGCTTAGCTTTTAAGTTTAGTCTGAGCATGACCTTAGAATTTGATGTTAAAAAAATTTATTTTTGTAGATATTTGTGATTTTCTGTTCCTCATGTAAAATAGAAATTATTATCCTCATTATTATATGGATCAAAATTTTCTTCAGAAAATGTTTTCTTCCCTGTACTATCTTTTGAAATGACAAATTTGTCTAATATATTTGAATCATCAGTATCATGAAAAGTTGCCACTAATGTTTGTCCTTTGTTTTTCAAATTAAAGTTTAGAAATCCATGTTTTTTTTCTTGAATTACATAATAAGGCAGTAAATAATCAATATTATGTAACTCATCTCCTGCAGTTCCTACAGTCACAAAAATAATTCCATATTGATTTCTATATTCATTAATATTATTCTCATCCGTTACAACCGGATAAATAGGATTGTCATTGTTATATGAAAGAGGAAGAGATCTTTGATAATATTGAGTATGTCCAGATAAAACTAGATCAACTTGATGCGATTCAAATAATTCATGAAAGGTATTTTTTAATTCTTCAGAATCTTTTTCATCAAAATCTGATGCACTATACATAGGCTTGTGAATAAATACAATTCTCCACAAGATAGAAGGATCCTGCAAGGAATCCTCTAGGTCATTTTTTATAAATTCATACTGTTGGCTTCCTTTTTCAAATGGATGTTCAGATGATATGGTTACAAAATGAATATTGTGAAAGTTAAAAGAATAATAGGGATCAGGTAAATTATAATGATCAAGTAATTGAATATAAGAACTTTGATAATCTAAATCATGGTTACCTATAGCAATCTTAATTTTGTCGTCAATAGGTTCTGAAATATCAAACCAACATTGAGGAGAAATATTTTCAAAGGTATAATCACCAAGTCCCACTACTAATTCAGGTTCTAGCTTTGTAATTTTTTCTATTGTCTTTTGAGTTTCTTTATTACAATTCCAATCTCCAGCAGCTATAAAATTGATATCTTTAGATTCAATATCAGATAAATAATTATGTGTTATAGTATCATTATTATCTGCAGTAAAAATTTCTTCATTACGTGTTTGCTCTTCTTCATCTATTTCTCCATAATCACGTGGGTCATAATAATCATTTGGAAAAATACCAAAAAATCCATCATCATCTTGTGATAATACATCTGTAATATGAAATATAGTAAAAGTCGACAATAATAAAAATGAAGTCAAGATAAAAAAATAATTTAAGAGCGGCGTTGATCCCATTCTATCACCTAAAATATAATTGTTTATTATATAAGACTTGTAGATAATATTTTACGAAGAAAATTAGTATAGAAAATACATAAATTTTATTATTTACCTGAATTTTTAAAGATCTTACTTCTATTGCATTAAATAACTTAAGACTGATTTAGTTATAGATACAATACTAGCTTATAACTAATATTTAATTAATTTGACGAGTGAATAAGGTTAAAGTATGGATTATTGTTTCACTGGTTTTATTTTTTTAATAGAACATTGCTAATTGGAAAAGCTTTAGGAGAAGAAGATGATAATAACTTTACTCGGTATTATCAATTTGTAAATCAATTTGGTTGAAAAGGGAGTGAAGATGAGCAGTTAATAGCACCTCATCATAGTATCTACATAGATATAGATGGAAATATATATGTGACTGATATTGGAAATAATAGAATTCAAAAATATAGTGCAAATGGAAATTTTATTCTAAAATGGGGAGTTTAAAGTTAATGGAGGTAAAGGAGTAGAAAGAAGACCCCATCAATTTTCAAGTTCATAACCATGGCTTTGTTTATCTGACTGACGAAAATAGCCATCAAATACTTAAATTCGATGGGAATGGCAAATTCATTAAAGTCTTAGGTTCTAAGGGTTCTAAAGCAGGTCAATTTTTCCGCCCATATGGCATAGTTTTGATTCCAATAATAATATGTATGTAACCGATAAGAGATATTCTCGAGTTCAGGTTTTGATAAGGACTTTAATTTAGCAACACGATGGGGGTTCTTAAGGAAATAGACCAAGTCAATTTTCTCTTACATTTTCTAGAATTGATTATTATGAAAAAGAAGATCTGGTTTTTGTAGTAAATAAAATGTCTACCAATGTCCAGGTATTTGATAAAAAGGGGAAATTCCTTTTGAAATTTGGCTCTAAAGTTACTAAAATGGACAATTTAAGAGGCCAGAAGATCTTACGGTAGATTCGCAAGGAAGAATTTTTGTTTGTGATACGGGTATTTCAAGGATTCAAATAGTTACACAATTTACTAATACTGTTGCTATTGATTTGTGATATAATAATATATAGAGAAGAAGAGAAGAAAAAGAAGAAGTAGAAAATAAAAACATAAAATAATACGATATTTTTACTTAAATTTCTAAAATAGACGATTAAGTTAAAAATTTTTTTGAAATTATAAAAAGTGCTATTTCATATTAAATTTTACAGTCTAAAGGTTAGAATAATAATTGATAGTTAAATTTTTAATAAAGCAAATTTAATTATATTTCTGAGACTAAGTCAAAAAATTTTGATTTAATAAAAAGAAAAAATTATGGATATGGAATTGGTAGCATCGAAATAATATTACCTACTTTCTCCAAAGTTGGGTTAACCTTTTCCTCTATAATTTCTGGAGCTATTGCTTGATTACCTAATTGTTGACGTAGTTTAACTATTTTGTCGGCAATGTTTTCTGGAGTTTTTGTTTCTTGTTGTCGATAAGGTTGTATTGAATCCATATTAACATCATTATTGTTGGATTGCTCAGGGTAAACTGGTTGTTGCTGTTCTAGTTGTTGGCGCTCTAGCTCAGGGTAAACTGGTTGTTGCTGTTCTAGTTGTTGGCGCTCTATTTGTTGCTGCTCTAGTTGTTGGCGCTCTATTTGTTGGCGCTCTATTTGTTGCTGTTCTAGTTGTTGTTTATTTTTGGCAATTGCTTCTAAAGGATTTCTTTGTTCAGGAGTTAAATCCCATGTTAAATCTAATTTCTCTACCCAACCAGGATATACATTGGGAACTGCAAAGACTCCCTGTCCTCCCATACCGTGATACTCTGTTATTTTGTCATCTGTTCCAAACAATGGCACATTCATATTATCATAGTTGCCTGTTAACAATACACTGCCTGCAATTTTAGCATCTACTGGATTTCCATCATTATTAGGGTCTACGTCGACTACAATTAGTCTATTGGAGAATTTGCTCGATACATAGGCATAATATCCACCATCTTTCTTTGCTCCAAAGTTGACTCCATGACATCCCGGATCGCAATCGAGACTTTTGACTATTTTATTAATCATTTTACCGCCTCTATCTACTGTATCAGTAATTGCAATACTTCCAGTTAAAGTGTTAGCAGTAACCATATATTCGCCATTTGGACTCACCGGAGTCTGAATTGGTAAAGCATGGTCATATCTAGGTAGATCTATTTCATCTATAACTTTTCCTGTATCCATGTTTACTACAGATATGGTACTTGATAGAAAATTAGCAACATAAGCGGTCTTTCCGTCAGGCATCATTCCTGTAGCAATAGGCATTTTTGCCGTATATGTTTTCGATTGAATCTTTCCTACTTCTCCTTCAAGTGAATTTTTATTATACCTATTGTAGTCATAGATGGTAACATCATTAGTGAAATGATTTGGTGTTATCATCTTGTTTCCATCAGAGGTCATCCAATGAGCGTGGGGATGGGTTGGAAATTGTCCCGATTCTTGTAAAGGTATTATTCTCTGCATTTCAAACTTATTATTTTCCTTGTTGAATTCTAGTTCTGCTACACCTTGTTCTCCACTTAAAGCCACATATAACAAATCGTTTACTGGATTTGTCATTACATGAGACGGCGCATCGCCAACTCTTATGTTATCAAGCAATTGACCTGTTTCTCTATCAAAGGCAGTAAGCATATTATCGAACCATTGTGTTTGAAAGATTATTTGTTGTTGTCGATCACTCCACATATTATGTGGATTGTTCATATTAATATCAGGAAGAGATACCTTGCTTTCAACTTTCCAATCTTCTACGTTGACCCTTGTGGCAGTTCCTGGTTTTGTTTTATGAGCTGTTTTTTCAAATTGGGTATCAACCCATACTTCGCCAATTCCTTGTTCTTTTGGTATTTGTAGTTCTGTTCCTCGAAGTTTATTCAAGTCGATAGTATCACTACCTCCAACAGTGTCTAAGAGTAACTTTTGAAGATTCTCTACTATACCTCCAAAGTTAATATCAACACTTGGGAACTTTGGATTCCAAGTTGGCATATTATAGTCTATCCAATTAGAAGGATTATTTGCCACAAAGAATGTCCTCAATAGTGCCAAAGCAGTACCTACTGCATCTGTATTTACTTTGCCTGTTTTATCAATAGGATCCAATTCTGTACCTGTACTTAAACTAAGTTGCTCTCCTAAATCCAATCCTTTAGTTGTAGGGTCGTCTACAATCATTCCCCCAAACATATAAGGATGTATTTTACATGTAAAAACATACAACCCAGGTTTTTCTAGTTGTACTATCGCACCTCCTCGATATGCAGTCATTTGATCAAATGGCATATTGGGAGCTCCAGTTGGCCAAAGTAGACTTGATATTGAATGTACGGTATTGGTACCAGACATAATAAAGTGGGCAGTTCCACCTGGCTTTACAATGCCTAGAGAATTTGTTGCATACTTAGCTACTTCTCCACCTACATTTCTAAACCATTGACCTGGTTCATCAGTAATATCAAATGTAATAAAGTTGCCTTGTCCTTGTTGATCTGAAGGTCCACCTACTATACTAGGTCCTTGACCTGCAATACTTTGAGTATTACTGCCTACCTTTCCAACAATAAATTCACCCATCATTCCTGCTTCCATATGTGCGAATACATGGCAATGATATTGCCACTCTCCTGTACCTACTCTATCACCTGCTTCCACTATAAACCAATGTGGTGTATTTGGCTGAATCAATTTTGTATCAATGATATCTGTTGTTCCTGGATCGAGCCATCTATGAGCATGGAGATGAAATGTATGCTGATGAGCTGCGCCAAGTATATGAAAACGTACCAATTGATTAAGATCGGCACCAAGTTTTGGATTCGTCCATAATGGTCTCTGATTATGATTTGCATCTATCTCTTGTCCCCAGAAAGTTGATCCTACCATAAATAATACATATTGTTTGTCTAAGCTATTGATATCTACATTTACTACCTTACCATCAAGTTGAGCTGGAACTTTCTCTATTGGATTTACTATTATTGCACCAAATAATCCAAGTGTCCTAAACCGATCACCAAAATATTCAAAAGATCCAATTTTTTTAGGTTCAATCCGTTGATTCTTTTGCTCACCATTTTCATCTATTGAATGTATAATTAGCAACTCATTTTGATTAATTTCAATTGATGGCCCTGGAATAGTAGGTATTTGTTGATATCGTTTTGTAAGGTCTTCTTTAGATTGACCATCAAAAAGTATATGTTCCAACATCCTATATGCATATTGACCATTTGGCAACTTTTCTGCTTTGATTGTTACTTCATTTACTTTTTTATATTCTGATGTTGTTACAAGAGAATTATATTGTAATCGTTGTTGTTGTTCTTTTTCTTTGGAATAAGTCTTTTCCTGAATATATCCTTCATAATTTCCTTCATTAGGTATTTCTTTTACTGCCTCTGCTATTTGGACAATTGGATGTTGACTTCCTTTAATCATATTTTCTCGATTATCATTGTTGTTTTTTTCAATATTTGGAGTATTAATACCGTTTTGCACTCCCAACGTTAAAGTGGAAGTTAATAAAATTACGGTAAAAATCCCCATCATTACATTTTTAAATAATTTATTCATTTTCATGATCTCCATTAACTTATGGGTGTTTACCTGGAATGCTTTGTCCAGAATTATCGACGACAAAACCTCCTTTCATACCAGATAAAAGATGTGAAGTAATCACATCACGATATTCAGCGATACCATTTTTGCCTTGAATTGTAAATACATGATTCTCCAAGGGAGCGAATCTTTTTTCACTAACAATATTATTTGTACCAGGTTCTAGCCATTTGTAACCAGTCAAGACGAATTTGTGAAAATCAGTTCCAATTGCAATTAGATTAAATCTTATTAATTCTCCATCTCTCAGACCAATAGTTGGATTTTCCCATAATGCTGTTCGCTTAGCAGAATTTCCATAATCTATTTCATTACACCAAAACGCATCATCAGTTACATAACAAGCGACATCCTTTGAAATATCTTGTATATCAATTTTAGTAGGTTGGTCATCAATTAAGGCAACTGTTTTTCCAGTGTGATTATCAATTATAAGCGTTCCAAATAATCCAATCGTTTCTGCTCCATTCATATTTGATCCAGGTGCTTCACTATGATGTAAACCGAGTCCTAGAGTATGATCATGATATGGCCATGAACCCGCTGTTCCTGGACCGGCTGTCCAATGATATTTAATTGATTCTCCAGGTTGAACACCTTCATCACCATATCCATTTAATACTTTTAAAGTTCCATCACTTGCAACTGAATAATGAATTCCATGAATATGTATTGAAACCATACCTGGTGCTCCTGTCTTCTTTGGATTGGTGAAAGTTACTTGTACGGAATCTCCTTCTTCAATTAGTAGGGTAGGTCCTGGAATAGTAGCTTCGTTGGGATATCTTTCTGTTATATCATTTAGAAATTCATTAGTTCTTGGGTCAAAAAGTTGATGTCGATCTAATTTGTATCCATATAGATCACCACCTCCGCCAGGTTTTTCAATTTTATGCACGGACATGTCTATTTTATGAAGAACAGGATATGGATAGGTCGGATATCCAGATCTTTCTAGGTATTGTGCATAAACTGAATCAAATACCTGGCCTAGATTTCCCAAAACAATTATTGAAGCTAAAATAGCACTCAATAAAATAGGATAAGACCGATAATAAATCATTGGAAAAAAAAGCCAAAATATACATATATAACGATGGATTGAAAGTTAAAAAGGAATTAAACCTAATAATGAATATGGAAAATGAATTAGCAAATTTAATTAGAAGATTTACATTTAAATTTTTTAAGATATTTACCTTTAAAAAATAGTTTTTTATATCTGTCATTTTACTTTATGAATGTAAAATAATTTCAAAAAATTTTAATCATTTTATATATTATTGTTGCATCGTTTTATAGAAATAATAAAGAAAGCATCAATCAAAAGAAAAGAATTTGTAATAATGTAAAAAAAATAGAATTAATTATTTAGTTATAATATTATTTTTTTGAAATATAAATGGAAAATACTTCACAATATTGGATTAAAAAATTGGGGTTAATAAGACATATCGAAGGTGGATATTATAAACAAATTTTTATTTCAAAGAAAAAATGTCAAGAACATGGAAATAAAAATCTAGCAACTTGTATATTCTATTTATTAGATGGTAATGAATATTCTGCATTCCATAAAATTAATGGTGGTGATGAAATATGGCACTTCTTTATTGGAAGTAGTTTAACCATCTATATCATTAATGAAAAAAATTCTAAATTGAAGATTATAAAATTGGGTAATGATTTAGAGAAAAATGAAAATTTGCAACTAATAATAAAAGAAGGAAATTGGTTCGCTGCAGAAGTAAATGATAAATCATCATTTACTTTAGTGGGTTGTACAGTTATTCCGGGATTTGAATTCAAAAGTTTTGAACTGGGAAAGAAACAATCATTACTTTTGAAATTCCCTTCATATAAAAATATAATAGAAAAACTAGCAAGGGAATGAAATAATTTTATTATTTAGATTCAATTATTTTGTTGAAGACGTCTTGTAATATCTTGTGCAACTCTTTCTTTATTTTCAACTTCTACAATAACTTCTTTATATTTGAAATTGTTCTTTAATTGTAAGGTAATACATTTATTTTTGCGATAAAAAGCATAAAAAACTTTTCCCTTTCCTACGACATAAAATATTCCAATATTCCTATTTCCCATCGATATCCCAATAAATTTTATTGTTCTAGATTTATCTATTTTAACAGTATCTGTTAAAACTTGATTAATTGCAGAATATGGAATTTTTAGCTTATTTGTAAACGGAAGAATTACTCCAAAAAATCCCTTTAAAGTCATGGTGATATAATCACTATGTTTCTGATCAATGGTCATCATTATAATCTTTAATTTTTCAATAAAACTAAAAATTAAGGAAAAAGTGACGGTAATTTAAACGGTGGGAATACTCCCTTGGTTGGTGAATTTTCAGATTGTGGTGGTTGAGCCTCAAATGCTTCTGATTGGTTATTAAGATTTGGTGGTTGTTGTTGCTGTTGTTCTTCCTCTAATGCTGTTGGTGGTGATGGAGGTGGTGATGGTGGTTGTTGTTGCTGTTGTTCTT
>DASSVK010000090.1:0-2433 GCA_035706205.1 Nitrososphaeraceae archaeon
TTCTAATTTCCTTTCCTCTTTCTGTTTATTAGTTGCCGTCGTCTTCTTCTTTGTATTATCTTTTACTTCTTTTTCTTCTTTATCTCCTTTGTTATCATTATTATCATCATCTTCATCGTTATCATTATTGTCTGGTTGGGCTTGAATATATGGTAGTAGAATAAAAAATTGATTATTGGGACTATAATTATAATCAATAATAGTTATTACTATAATGATAGTTAAAACACAAAATAATAATAAAGAAAATGATGTAATTTCTATATTATTATTATTCATTTTATATCTAATATTTACCTATTGTATATAATAAATATCAAACAATATTACAGAAATTAGTTTTATTATCATTATTTATATTATTAATATTATAAAATATTGTAAATCTAGGTAGTAAAATATTTTTTAAAAGATTTTGCAGTAATTTTATCAATTTTTGCTGGATCAGGATTTTCAAATACTTGTTCGCAACAATATTTTATAGAGAATAAAGCCATTTGTTCTAATATCGGCTGTAATGCCTTTCCTTTCTCTGTAAGATAGTATTCTATCCTAACAGGGGTTTCATTAAATACTTCTCGTTTTATCAATCTGTCTTTTTCCAATTCTCTAAGACGTATCGATAGAGTTTTTGGATTTATCTCCTCTATTGAATTAAGAAACTCGTTAAATCGTTTTTGTTTTAGGAAAATCATATTACGCAATAACAAAAGAGTAAATTTTTTCCCAATTATATTAAGAGTATTAAAAACTGGACAACATTTGCAATTCATATCATCAATCATAGATTGACTAGTTTCTTTATTGTTGTTGTCACTATCTAGTAGTTTTTGTTTGGTCAACTTACCAATATTTCACCCGCTAACTAGAGTTTCACTTACTAATTTATATACTTACCTAAATATAGTAGATAACACAAGGTAATATATATGGTAGAAAATCAATGTGAATCAAATTGTGAATGTATGGAAATACAAAGAAGTCCAGAAAATAATAATGTTGTAAATGAATGTTGTCAAACAACAAATAAAACAAATAGTACTAATCCATGCTGTAGTAATGATCCTATTTCTGAAGCAAAATCAGTTTTGGAAAGATCATTCTTTACTGCACTTACAGAAGTACATGTGGACAAATTGAAAAAACAGATAGAAAGAGAATGGGGAAGTACAATTGACAAGGCAGTGGACCTAACTATTAAGACAGTAGCAAAACAATGGCAAGCATCTCTGTCAAAATCTGGTGCAAACAAAGAATTCTATAGTGAATTAGAAAAAATATTTAAAACTACTAAAGAATAAGTAGTAGTATCATCATAACTTTTTTTAAACTAGATTCAATATAATTTTAGTGTTATACTTTTCTCGAATTGATCAAATAGAACATGATAATTCACAAGAATCAAGTATTTTTTTCGTCATGATCTCACACATCAATTATATATTAATAGTGTGCTTGTTTCTAGAGAAATGTTTCATTCTATCTGAAACTCCTAATTAAATTTTTGTATATTTGACTATCAATAATTAGATTCATAATATTGAAATTCTACATTGATTTGATTATTCAAATAAGAATAGGAAAAAAATTATTTGAAGAAATTGTTAAACCTATTGAATATAAAATAATACATGAAAATTCTTATGGAGTAGAAAGTGAAGCAAGTTGGAATGGAATAATAAAAGGTTATAATGGCTTTCCAGATGAAAAGAATATATGTTCAGGCAATTCCTTTCAAGGAACAAATGGAGTCATTATGTCAAATTGGGAAGGTGTATTTACTACAAATGATGATGAAGAACAATTAGCATTTAAAGGTCATGATATGAATAAAAATGGAAAATTTGTAGTTCTTAGAACTTATTCTACTACTTCTAAAAAATTGTCTTGGATTAATGGATTAGTGTGCTTATTGGAAGGGACATTCAATAAAAATGATAATGAATTTAAAAGTATAGGTTATGAATGGATATATTCCAAGACTTAGAACAGCACAGGAGTTATTAGAAGACAAGTTTTCAATTGAAATATTTAAGGATAAAAAGAAAATTGAGTTAACTATAGTTTGTTCACTGGTATTATAAGAACTCGTTTCTTTTTCCTTCTAATCACTTCCTAGGTAATTCTATTATTGAAATTTTATCTTTATTTTCATTATTAGCATTATTTATCTCATCATTAGAAACATATTAGACAAATTTAATAAATAATAAGGATCTAATTTTTATAATTGATGAACTAGAGATACATTTACATCATCATATAATCCGATCTTTATCAGAAAATTTTCAGAAAATATTCTAAAAATAATCTAATTTTTAATTGTTAATTTTATTATGATGGAAATCTTTATTTTTACACACTGTAATATATTAAATAAGTGACAATAAATATTGTATGTTCAGAATGCAAATGCTCAATTAATAATTGTAA
>DASSVK010000091.1:0-22071 GCA_035706205.1 Nitrososphaeraceae archaeon
TGTTGGAGGTAATGAATTTGGAGAAGAGCTTGTTGGAGGTAATGAATTTGGAGAAGAGCTTGTTGGAGGTGATGAACCCATTCCCTGCATTAATGAATCAATCGTACTATCTATTATATTTCCTCTTCCTATTTTATTTAAAATATTATTTACTTCTTTATCAATATTTGTTGCATCGGAAACATTATTTGATTGTGCATAGGCCATGTTAAAGAATTGACTACTGCTATTTACAAACATCAATAAAATTAAACTGCATAATATCAAAAATCTCAATTGCATTTTCATATTTTTACCTCGACCGATCATATATTTTTTTAGTATTAATACACTCTGTATGAAACTTATATCTAATATTACTATAATAATATAAAATCTTTTTCTAATAGAAATAATTTGTAAAAGATATAAAAAATTACAAAATAATTTATTTAGTTACTTAAAAAAGAAACAAAAAAAATTAATTTTGATTTTCTATTTATTGTGTTACATTATTAGAAGTAGAACTTATTTCAGTATCATTTGAAGGTTTAGGAATATCAATCAATTCTATTATACATGTTTTGTCTGTTCTTTCTATTACTCCTGTACAACCAGAAATTCTATTTATTTCATAATCAAATGTATTTTTAATCTGAACGTCATAGTTGCCTGGGTTTATGGATACTGTTTGGAAGCTATTACTACCTGTAAATGAACTGGGTTCAGCATTCTCTCCTTTGACTGTTATTATAAAATCTAATGGTTTTTTACTTCCACCATGAATATTTATCACTTCTAATAAAACATTCAAGGTCGGTTCCCTAGATAGTGATTTTAGCTTTGCATTGTTATTAATATTACTATCATCGACAGATCTATTAGCTGTTGTTGGTGGAAGATTATTAGCTGTTGTCGGTGGAAGATTATTAGCTGTTGTCGGTGGAAGATTATTAGCTGTTGTCGGTGGAAGATTATTAGCTGTTATTGTTGAAAGATTATTAGCTGTTATTGTTGAAAGATTATTAGCTGTTGTCGGTGGAAGATCAATGGTATTTGTTAATTCATCAGATATTTTTGCAGGATCTATATCATCCAATGTAATCACACAATCTCTATTTTCTCCTGAGCCTATTGTACCTTTACATCCAGCTGATAGAGTAGTTTCATATTCAGTAATGTTCTTTATTTGAATTTCATAGTTTCCTGGTTGTATAGATACATATTGTCCATCAGGATTAGCAGGAAATGAATTTGGAGTTGGTTGTGTACCATTAATCAATACAACAAAATCTTTAGTTTGTTTGTTTCCACCATTATTATTTATGACTTGAGTTATAATATTTAGTGATGTAGATGTCAGTGATTCTTTTTGAATCGGTTTGGCAAATATATCAATTTCATTGATACTAGCCCAATTATTCATACTATTTCCAATAACAGTAATTCTAAGATATTTACCAACTGTATCGGGGATATTATAAACTTCAATAGCGTCTGTAGTATGACTGTTAGTGCTTGAGTATATCTGTCTAAAATCATCCCCGTCTGATGATACAGAAATTATGAAATCAATATCACGAATATCTCCTTTATACCAAGAAATACCAATATCACATATTTGTTTTTCTTGTCCAAGATCAAACTGTAACCATGATCCTAATCCTAAATTAGACCATTTTGTAGAAATATCATTATCTATTGAATTTTCTTCAGGATTTGCTGGAGAATTACCTATTGATGAAACATGATCGACAGGAATATTCAATGACGGACATGGAGAAGGAGAACCAGGAACAATTGGGTTATTAATATCAATCTCAGATATGCTTGACCAATTATTCACAGAATTATCATGAACAGTGATTTTAAGAAATCGAGTTTTAATATCAGGAATATCAAATTTTTCGGGTCCACTAGTAAGACCACTGCTATTTTCAGAAAATAGATTACTGAATATTTCACCATCAGAAGATGTAGATATAGTGAATTTATATTCTCTTGAATCCCCTTTATACCAAGATATATCTATATCACATATCTCCTTTTCACTACCCAAATCCAATTCAATCCAAGAATCGAGTCCATATTTTGACCAATATGTAGATGAATTACCGTCAACTGCATTAAGCTCAGTATGATTGCCATTATACCCTATAGAACTAACATCAACAGCATTTTCGGGTTTACAAGATGTATTATCACCAAATGATACAAATACTAATTGACCTTCCAAATTGAATTTATTTTGTGTGTATGCATCATACACCTCGGCCGTAGTAAGTGCCCTATTCCAAATACGAACTTCATCTATATTACCCAAATATAATTTATCTTTATAGAGAGAATTTGCAGCAATAGCAATTCTATTTTGTGTCGTATTATCAGGTTCAGAGTTATTAGTATCTAGACTAGCATCCAAGACACCGTCCACAAACAACTTCAGTATTGAACCATCATAGGTTACTGTAGCATAATGCCATTTGTTATCATTTACTGGTTTTTTAGAGGTAACAAAATAATTAGAGGAATCTTTTGCTTCAAATCCCGCTTGGAGGTGACCTTTATAAGTTTTCCACATTCCATAGTTCATGTTTTCACCTTGGGCTTCGGATCCAAAACCACCTTTATTAACTAGAAAAGAAACAGTAGGATCAGTATTACTAGTTTTAAACCAACCAGCAATTGAAAATTGTTCTAATCGAAATGCTTCAGAATCTTTTACGTATTTAAAATTATCGCCAGTAAAAGTTCCGAATTTCCCAATTTGAGCTTCTACATTATTTATTTGATAAATATTTGACAAAATAAGAATAGATGATATTAGAAATACAACAAAAATTAATTTAATAATTTTATTTTCATAAGTTTTATAATATATTGTCATTATCTTCTCACCAAAAAATAGTCAAATAACTTTCTTGTTTCACTTTCAGGAAATTACCATAATATCCTATAATCTGTTTTACCAAAAAAAGTTGATAAAAAAATAAAATAAATTTAAGATCCATTAAAAAGTAATAACAATAATAACCATTTTTCAAACAATTGGACATATCATTATCTTTGTTTTTCTAATGCTAATAATATTTCCTTACCATAATCAGATGCTAGTTTTTTATCTTCCATCATCCCGCATTCTATACATTTAACTGTATTATTTAATTTCACTGTGTCACCTCCACAGATATAACATATACAATAGACTATACCAAGATCTTTATCGCTTATAGTAGCATGAGCAGAAGAATTCAATAAGCTAAAGATTCTTCCTCTTACTATATCTCCAACTCTATAGACGAATTTAACTCTTCTTTCACCTCTATCTCTCCTATGATTCCATCCTCCAGATTCTGATGCTATTCTTGTAGAGGCAATAGCAGATAGACCTGAATCAAATTTTTTATTGTTGAGATATAAGATCCGTATAGAAATCATACTACCAAATAACATTTCGATATATCCTATTATAATATCTCCTATTTGCGGAAAGTTTGCCTGTTTCTTTCTCTCTATTGCTACTTGTCTCTTTTTAAAATTATACTCTTTGATTCCTAAACCCAGTGATCTTATAGAACCATCTAAAACAAAAGTGTTTTTACCACTTTCAAATTCTTCTATAAATGCAACATGTTCACCAGGAATTATCATAGTATAATTTGATTTTTTATTACTCATTTAAAGAATTGTGTATATCTTAAAGTTATAATTGTTATTTTTTAGTTAGTCAAATTAGTGATATCACATAAAATTATTGTTGAGCTTTATTTAATAGTAACTGATATATCAAAATGATAAAAAAAATCCCAACCAATACTAAACTAATTCCAGCAGCAAAAATCAATCTCACATTATTTTTCTTTAATTCTTTTTTTATATTATTGAAGTTTAAAAATTTGATCAATTTTTATTTATCATTTAATAGAAAGTCACCATAGGTATTTTTCTCATTTTATGATTCTCTTATACTTTCTAATTTTGAGACCACTTGCCAGAGAGATGTTCTAATATGTGATTCCATATGTCTATTTTGTGTTAAGCTATCTAGCATACTAACTGCATTAGCGGCTCTAACAGATATACTACCATTTTTTTCCTCTTTTAAAATATCATAAATATCTTTTATTTGATTGCGTATTACTCGTGGCAGATCCTTATTCTCCTTAAATGATTCCAAAGTTGCAATTGTACTCTCAAGTCTTTCTACATTTTCTTTATCGCGAATTTCCTTTTTTGTTTTCATAACAACAAACTAAACCTCGGTTTTATGAAGAATGAACATTAGTTCATTATTACTTATTTATTTGTTTTTAATTCTTATAAAGCTTTATTAGATACAAATATTATAAAAAAAATTTAGTGAATAGAATAAATATTACTAAATAAATATTCTTTCTATGGAATGTGCAGTTTATGATACATATGTAACAAAAAAAGATGGAAGAATAATGCATTTTGATGTTATTGTAGAAGCTAATACTTCTCATGAAAAAGCAATTGATTACGGAAAGGAATTTCTGGAAGAAGTAGGTCAAGGCGGTCAAACAATGACACAAGAAGAATGTCAATTCTGTCATATTCAAGAGGCACCTCCCGTAGTTGCGAAGGAAATTGAAAATAGAGGATACTTTATTCAAAAAATGGAAGGTTGTCCATAATCCTATTTTTATTACTTTATTTTTAATTTATTAATTTAATTCTCAATTTTATATGTTTGAAATGTAATTTAACGGATTTTAATGTCTTATAACTTTGAAACTCTAAAAAACGCATTGAATCAGCTAAATAAATTTAGATCTTATTCATTATCAAAGCATCATGAACGTTATCTCTTTCCTTATTTATGTGGAAGCTATTTTTCTTATCGTAAAGTAGATATTTTAAGAATAAAAACAGTAGCAGAAATTGTTAGTAGTAAAACAAGACAACAAATAAAGTATTTAGAAGTGGGATGTGGCAATGGAGATTTTCTTGAAAGGATAAGAGAATATATTCCAAATGCAAAAGGAATAGAAAATAACATAGATTTATTTTATTTATTTTATTCTATTGGTAAAACAAAACCCGAATATATAGAAATAGCTGATGCTAGATATGGAATAGATGACTTTTATGATATTATATTTGTAGGATGGATGGATCCAGGACAGGATTTTAGAAAAAATATAGCAGATAAAACGGATATAATAATAACAACCCTTGATTCTGGTTTAAGTTTAGCTGCTGAATATGAAGGATATGGTTTCAAAAAAATAGTAAAATGGATTACACCATCATGGGAAGATGTAAATATAGAAATTAATAACCATTTCTATTCAAACATCAATTCTAAAATTTTACATTTTTTATCTACTTTAAGAGGAGCACATAATTTTTGGTATATATATTCTAAAGACAATATAAAAAGTGATCTTATAATAGACAGATTAAAAAAGCAAATAGTATTAGAAGAAACCAATATAGACAAGATCATACCATATGACTTTGAAAAAGTTCTTGATGAATGCGGTTTTTCATTTCATGAATGTATTGAGAATCACAATATAAATTCTAAAATCAAATTATGGAAAATGGACATTCTCAGTACGGAATCGAACTATAAATAATAGTATTTGAGTATTTGTCATGTGGTAGAATTAGCACTAATAACAGAAGAAATTTCTTAAAGCAGCGTTATTGCATTGGTCTGCCTTAGGTGTGGGGCGTGGGGCGTGTTTAATTGATATAATTGAGAAGGACGATGCGTTAGGCTTTGATGATATTTCAAATAATACCAATGATTATAATGGCAAAAGTTTCTTGAATACTGATGAGTCAATTACTAATGAGTTAAATAGTAATAAAAAAATAAAATGGGAATATGTATTTTATCATTTCGATTACAAAAGGAGCTCAAATACTACTTCTTTTGGTAAAATAAATCCAATAAATATCGAGTTTAGCTAAATTCGACAATAGAGAAATTTAGAGAATCCCTTTAATAATTACAATAATAATATTTTGATAAAGCCCCTTATGGAATCAAGTATCAAAAAACGATATAATAATTGAGTTGTGGGTATAAACAAAATTTCAACGTGTAACTATTCATAAACACTAACAAAATATGGGTATGAAATCCATTTTTTTTGCATTCTAGACTTGATATTTCTTCAAATCTATATATCTTATTTTAGTAAGGCAACCTAAAATGATTATATAAATCCTATAATTCTTTTTATAAAAAAATATGAAAATTATATAACGGTTATATAATCTTTATAATAAACTAAGGAAATAGTTTTTCTTTTCCTTCCCTTTTTGTTCTTTGTTTATACCCACAATGTTCAAATAAAATACTTTTTAAATAGAAGAATGGATTTCTTTTGGATATATGATTGACTTTTAATAGATTGTAGTTGCTAACTATATAAAAAATGATAAATAAAAAAAATTTGTAGTACATCACCTCTGCTTTTTGATTTTCTCAAATAGAAATATAGTTTTTAACTAAAAAAATGATAAAAAGAAAAAAATTGTTGTTCCAGCTCCAGCTGTTCTCAGTGTGTTTTTATTCTAGATTTTCTTTTATTATTTTTTCTATTGTACATCCTATTTTTCAGATAATATAATAGAAATGGAATTTATCTCGATAATTTTTCATCCAGTATATCCATAGTTAAAGTACAATTACTCTTCACAGTCTTGATTATGCAATATTGAGACTCATGATGATAGATTATTTAAAGAAAAATTTCAGTTATAAATAGAAATTCCTTCTCCTAATGAAATAAAAAAGTAAAATAATTGTTTATTTAATAACTTGTTGTAAAATCTTCTGCTGGTTTCTAGCAACAAAGTTCTCTAACTTCTGTTTCACTTCTTCCCTTTTACCTTCTGGAACTTCATAATATACAACTAGAGATATAACAAGACTTAAAGTAACCATACCTAATAAGTATCATAGATTAATAATGGAAATTAAAATTTTAGGAGCTGCTAAGGAGGTTGGTCGTTCTGCATTCTTAGTCAGTAATGAAAACTCTAACATTTTAATGGATTATGGAGTTCTTCTAAAAAAAGAACCTCAATTTCCTCTGCATGTTAAGCCAAAGGATTTACATGCCATAGTATTATCTCATGCACATTTAGATCATTCTGGATTTATTCCATCTCTATTTTCATCATCATCTAAATTTCCTATTCTTTCAACTAATCCAACTATTGAATTATCTCAACTACTAATTGAAGATATGATAAAGATATCAGGATTTTACCTTCCATTTGAAAATATTGATTTAGACAAAATGGTAAAGTGTCATAAAAATTTAGAGTATCGACAACCCTATAATATAAATGGAATGAATATAACACTCTATGAATCAGGTCATGTTTTAGGTGGATCAACTGTTGTTGTTGAAAATAGCGGAAAAAGAGTATTTTATACTGGTGATATCAATACAAGAGGATCCAAGATCTTGAGGCCGGCTGACTTAAATATTGATGAAATACATTTAATGATAATTGAAAGTACATATTCACAAACTAATCAAATACCCAGACCACAAGCAGAAAAAGAGTTATTAGAATTTGCACATAGAATAATTGATAATGGTGGAACATTATTTATTCCTGCTTTCTCAGTAGAAAGGGCCCAAGAGATAGCCTGTGTGTTGAAAGCTAATAAATTTCCTCATAAAATTGTTATGGATGGAATGGCACTAAAAGTAAATGAAATTATGTTAAAATATCCTGAATATATAAGAGATCCTAAAGTTTTTCAAAAATATATTGAAGAAGTAGAATGGATAAAAGATTGGAAAAGAAGAAAACGAATGATAAAAGAACCATGTGTTATTATTTCTCCTGCAGGAATGCTAGTAGGAGGATCTGCCATTTTTTATATGCAGAATATCATGATGTCAGAAAAGAACGGTATTGCTCTTGTTTCTTATCAAGGAGAAAATACACCAGGGAGAATGTTACTTGATAAAGGTACTTTTAAATTAAATGGAAGAATAAAAAAATGTTTGGCAGAAGTAAAACAATTTGAATTTTCTGGCCACAATAGCAGAGATGAATTATTTGAAATACTAGATAATATAAAAGGAAATCCCAAAGTACTTACAGTCCATGGAGATGGGAATTCCTGTATAAGATTTGCAGAGGAAATAAATGAAAAATATGATTTTGATGCCATTGCACCAAATTCTGGAGATGTATTTAAAATTTAATAGAATAAAAGAATAGTAAATTTAAAATTAATTGAATCTAATAATTTTAACATTGATAATAAAAAATACAGATCCATTTAAACTTAAGAAATGTACTTCATGTAAAAAAGATATTACATTAAATGTAAAATATTTTACTTATCCGCTATCACTACAATATTTTTGTGTTGAATGTGCTAAGAAAGAAATCCCTAAGATAATAGAGAATTTACAAAATGATTTAAAAAAAATAAATAATTAATTAAAATGATCTTTATTACAATATAAACTGCATATTAAAAGACTATGAATTATAATAAAATACATGCTATTCCTTTAGATCCAATAAGAACTATTAATAGTGGACAAGTTTTTCTTTGGGAAAATTATAATAATTCTTGGTATGGCATAGATGGAAATCATATATTAAAAATAGATATCAACAGGAAAGAAAGGAACAAATTAAATGAAAATAAAAAATTTCTTTCAGAATTAGAGAGTATTGATATAGAATATAATTCATTTCCAGAGTACAAAAATTGGAATTATCATTTTTTTAGGTTATACGATAATCAAGAGTTAATCAACAAAACATTATCCAAAGATCCAATTATTTTAAATATTTATAAGAAATATAAAGGTCTAAGATTAATACGTCAAGATCCATTTCAATGTATTATTTCTTTTGTTTGTGCAAGCAACACAAATATAAAAAGAATAAGATATATGCTTAAAAATTTAACAAAAAAATTTGGTAAAAGAGTAATATATAATAATATAGACTTTAATTTCTTTCCTAATGTAAACGAATTAAGCGAAGCTTCTATTGAAGAATTAATTGGATGTGGTTTAGGATATAGATCTAAATTTGTTAAATCGATATCAAATCATATAAAAAATAATCTTGATCTAAATTCTTTAAAAGATATGAAGTATCGCGAAGCCAAAACAGAATTAACTAAACTTTTTGGCATAGGCAATAAAATTGCGGATTGTATTCTTTTATTTTCTTTAGATAAAACCGAGGCATTTCCAATAGATATTTGGGTGTATCGGGCATTATTTCAACATTATGAATGGATGTTTAAAGATAATAGTTTAATAAAAGGTATTAAGTTACAGGATAATAAATACAAATTAATTCATAATAGGATAAATGATTACTTTGGAAAATATTCAGGTTATGTACAACAATATCTATATTATCATATTAGGGAATCTAACAAAAGAGCTTGGTAATTCAGTATAAATAAGAATAAGAATAAGAATTAATGAATTAATATTAACGTGCATTATTAAGATTTAGTGTAATTTGATTATTATTATTGTTTGTAAGCGAATCTATTGTACCAAAAACATCTACATCATCTATCGTAGATGAAGCATCTACAAATATAGAATATCTATTTAAATCTTGTGTGGAATTAGATAAAGAAAGTATCATTTGAATTGTTTGGTTTTGATTAACTTTAAAGGTAGTTTGATCTTTGGAAATTTCAGAGTTTGAAGATTTATCTCTTAATTGTGCATTAATATCCCAAGTTTGTCCAATAAATTTGTCACCATTAATTAATTTGACTATTGCACTTATTTCAGAATTTTGTGGATAGATATCAATTAAAGAAAAAAATGGTAAAACCAACATGCCCAACATTGAAGAAATTATTGAAAAATGGTAATAATCATTATTCATAGTTAAATAAATAAACATCGTCTATTTATATAATTCACTCAAATTTAAGATTCTCTTTTGTAAATTATTATGCTATCGGTATTTGTATAAAACAATTTATTATGAGAGCAATAATAAATCTTTTTGTCAATATAAAAAAACAAGTTCTCATTATGACAATTTTGAAATAAGAAATTATAATTATAGTAGATAAATTTTTTTATTATAATACAAATACCAATACATCAATTGTTTAGAAAAAAAGGAAAAAGAAATTGGAAATGTGAATATGATGATACTATTTATAAAATTTATGATTGGGATGATAATCTAGCAGGTTATTTTTACCCATTATATAACATAAGAGGAAAAAACGAAATGGAAGAGGAAGAAATAATGGTGAAAATGAATGAGAAAAAGGAAAAATTATCTGGCGGCCATTTAATGATTCCTTTTTTAAAATTAAATCTTTTGGATTTTGATTATTTGACTATAGATGAAGTAATTTCTAATTTACAAAACAGTATTAATAGAGCTATCACATGGAAAAAATGGATTGAAGGTAATAAAAATAATTTTAATTTGTCTAAGAGTTTAATTTGTACCTCGAGAGAAGATAGAAATCTTTTGGCAGTATTATTTGAAATAAATAGAGAAATAATACTAGATGAAAAAATAATTATAACAGAGATTACACCTTTGCTTGATCAGTTACATATGGATGAATTATTATGACTTGTTAAAAGTTATTATAATAATTTTAATATTCTAATACATTTTATTATGAGGTAATAATAGCAAGTATCATGAATAACAAAATAATAAGTAGTATGATTGATCACATATTGATGAGTTAGAGTAAGAATAAAGTTATAATAACTTGATATATTGATCATTCAGAGAATCAATTTTTTTATGAAATGAAGATAGATATCATTGTTACTGTTTTAATAATTATAATCATCATCATATTTTAGAATATTTCCAAAACCCCTTTCTTTATAATTTATTTAATTCAATATATTCATATTTTTTTAATCCAGTATAATATATTATAATGGATGCCATTTTGTTTAATTCATCATTTTGTAAATATCTATGAGCACTGCCAGGATTAAGTATTTGTGTTTTATTGATTTTTCTATTATCTTTTTTATGTGTGTGTCCACATATTAAAATATCATAATAATTAGCAAGAATTAATGATTTTTTTAAATCTTCATTTGTTCCATGATATATTCCAAATATTTCATTATCTAAGGTAAGCTCTCCAAAATCTCCTTTTAAATCTGCTGCAATTGAACTGAAACTTTTAACAAGGCCAATTTTTTCTCCATCATTATTACCAAGGACACCAACAAACTTTATATTTTTATTAAGATTTTTAAATTCTAGAACAATACCGGGATAGATATAATCTCCTGCATGAATAACATGATCCACTTTGTATTCATTAAAAATCTTTATTGCTTGTTTCACATTGATTATATCATCATGAGAATCTGATATAACTCCAATTTTCATTGTAATAAAAACGAAATACAATATTTTATTTTTTGCGTTTAATAATATTTTGATAAAATCTTTCTACAGATATCTCTTTTTTTATTCCATTTTTAGCCATTTGAAATAATTAATTACTTTAAAAACTATAATTAAAGTATAAATCAATATTATAGAATATTTGAATATAATACTTATTTAAATAGGTGAGAGAGAGAGAGAGAGAATATAATAATAGTTTTTATACCATCAAATCTAGATGAAAATTCCTTTAATATATTTTATAATATGAATATTTAGTTTAAACAATAAATTTGTGAATATTACTATTGTAAATCTAAACAAACTATTATATGAAATATAATTCCTAAAAAATATTTTGATGAAAAAACTATTTTTGTTTTTTGATTTGGGACAAACATTAATAGATGAATCAAAATTTATAAATTTTCTCGATCAAAAGCTTTTAGAATTAATTAATGGATTTGGTGGCAGAATAGATTTGAGAAATTATATTACATTAAGAAACAATATTATAAAAAATAGAATGATTGGAAACAGTGGAATAGAAGAATTAACTACTAATATTTCAAGACTTGTTCTTCCTAAAGGTTATGATAAAATTATTTTTAAAAAAATCGATCCATTTATATCTTATAGAAAAAAGGAATTATTATGTCTTAAAAATGGGGCAAAAAAAGTTATAGAAACGTTATCAAATTATTGTGAGCTTGGAATAATTTCGAATCAAACAGAAGAGGCATTAGAACCGTTGAAAAAAGCAAATCTACTTTCGCTATTTAGGAGGATTTTTATTCCTTCAAAAACAAAAATGAATAAACCGAATGAGAAATTATTTCTTAATGCAATAGAATGGTCAGGATTCGCCGTCGCTAAATGTCTAATGATTGGGGATCGTTTGGATATTGATATTTTTCCTGCAAATAAATTAG
Organism: Nitrososphaeraceae archaeon; assembly: GCA_035706205.1. Lineage (GTDB taxonomy): Archaea > Thermoproteota > Nitrososphaeria > Nitrososphaerales > Nitrososphaeraceae > TH1177. The sequence goes on from DASSVK010000091.1 coordinate 12,300, forward strand.
GAATGAAAACAATAAGAATAATTGATTCTCTTTTTAATTTACAATCCCCTATAAACAACTATGAAATTCCTACATATACTGTCAAGAAATTAGATGAGATTCCTATCATTATTAAAGATATTTTGTAATTGTGTTTAAAATTATCTATGTTACAATATCTTTAATTCTATCGATTGAAATAGCTTCTTTTATTTCCATAGCAATTCTTCTTCCTACTCCAAATGTAGTACCATAATAATATTTTGTATAAGGACTTGTAGTAGATAAAATTGGATTTCCAGGAACACGAAATGAGACATCATATACATATATATCTAAATCTTTAGTAACAATACTTTGAAGAGAAAATGGCCCTATTAATCCTGGAGGATATTCTTTATTTACAGTATTTACAAATTTATCTCCTAACTCGAATACTTTTTCCAACATTGATTCGCGAATGCTAGCAGGTGTATGACCTATCTCTATATTTTGTAATTCAACATCTAATTCTAATTGTTGTTTTGCAGTAAGAGAAGTTGTAAAATCATTTAAATTTGTCTGTAATCTTCGTTCTATTCCTAGGAATTCAAGATCATTTCTAAGAGGAGAATAAAAAAAGTTAAAATTAAAATGAGTACCAATTATATATTCTTCAATTATTGCAGATTCTAGATCTATTCTACTAATTAATCCATTTTTTATTTTTGTTTCTATTTTTTGCAAATAATCATTATATGAGTTAACAAAGAAAAAAGCACGTTCTAACTTTCTTTTTGCTTCCTGAACTTTGACAATAGATGGTCCTGATATATCTTGAGGTTTATGTAATTGCGGATGTTTGATTTTAGATTTATTTAACAAGTAATACTGATTTTTGGGAACTGTTCTTTCTTCTGCTCTTAAAAGACGTCTATTTCCAAAAATAGGTATTAATAAGTTATTTTCTATATTATCATATCCAATGTATACAGAAAAAGATCTATGAGCTATCATTAAAACATTTAGATTTCTTAATTTCTTTTGAAGTTCTGGGTTTATGATATCAATAAACTTATCTAAAATAATTACGTTATCAGATAATCTTTTAAATCTCAAATACGGCGTTTCTCTACCTTTTTGGCAGATACAAACAGTCCTAATAGATTCATCTACAGCTCCATCCATTACTTCAAGAGCTGAATGACTACCCAAAACTCCAATGTTGATATTTTTTTTGTCATAATTTTTAACAATGTCAACAATTTGCTCTGAATTAATCATTGCTAATAAAATTTTAATGATATAATAAATAAATTGTTTAAGGAAAAGATAATAATTTTTTTCATCTATTAATATCGATTTTTCTTTTTATTGATTTCATTCTCAATAGATTTCTTCAAATCTTCATTATTTTTATCACTATAATCTATGCCTAAAGTTTCTGCAATAGATTCAAGCTTTTCCCGTTCAATATCAATATTTTCCTGTTTATATTTATCTAAATCTCGTCTAGCTTCGATCTTCGCTTTTTCAAATTCTGCTGTCGCCTTACCGAAGGATTTTGCCAATTCAGGAATCTTTTTTACTCCAAAAAACAATACAACGATAATTACTATAATAAATAACCATTCAAAACCAAAGGGCATCTGCATTAAAAGATTATCTAAAGTAATCAAACTCTTTCTAGAATATATTAAAATCAATAACAATTTAAGTGTTAAATCAATTGAGAAAAAATTTTGTTTAAGAATAGTTTTTTGTATTTGCTGACAATAAAAGTATTAATTCTAAAAACGCGATAGAAATTAATACTTATATACCAATATAATAGCATTCCTAATGCAATATCATAAAGCTGCACATCTTGGACAAGAAAGGTCCAGAAAAGCTCAGATGAAATTATTTGAATATACAGGATTTTCAATGTTAACATATACCATCAAAAAAGGAAATTCTGGATTTGAGCCAGTAGGAGAAGAAATGTTAGTTGGAAATTTGAACAATGGCAAAGAAATGATTTTATTTATATGTGATAATGACGGCTATGCAAAAGCGCAATCAAAATCCATGACAATTGAAGAAGGTAATAAAACCTTAGAAAAAATGATTCTTGACGGCTTTATAAAATTTGAAGGAGAAATCAAAACAGTGAGTGGAATTTGATTCAACTGCTATGTATGGATGATGATGATAATAGCAGATTGTAAATTGTATATTAATGTATAATCATAACACTAACTCTGTTCCTATATAATTTCTACCCTGTATAGTATTAGATATATTTGTGGGATCGGAAAGAATTACTTTTGTTTTAATTTTAGATCTTTCTATTACTTTTAAAGCTACAATATCTAATAAATCATATTCACCAGCCATTGAACTTTCTTTTAATAGCATATTTAATAATTTATTAACTTCAATTTTCTCAAATAGTTGTGCATTGTTATTTTTCCTAGGATCGGAATCATAGATTCCATTGACATCAGTTGCATTGATAAATTCACTTGCTCCTGTTTTTTCTGCAATCAGGGCTGAGGTTGCATTAGTACTCTGTCCAGGATGTAACCCTCCTGAAACAATTATTTTATTACTTTCAACAAATCTTCCTATATCATCCAACGACATGGGAACATCAGGATAAGCATAATTACCTAATGAAGCAATAAGTAATTTTGCATTTAGTCTAGATATGGCTATACCAAGTAAATCTAAACTTGCTTCATCTAGTCCTAACTTTCTTGCAAAATTGATATAGAGTCTTGCTATACTACCACCTCCAGTAATAACTATAGGCTGTACGTTATTTGTAAGATTAATTAAAACATCACTATATTGTTTGAAGGTATTGTAATAGTCATTATAATCCTGTCCATTATTATCAGAAAGTCTAAAAATACTTCCACTCAATTTTATGACTACTCGTTTTTTTTGTGGATGTTCAATCATGCCCATTCTCATTTTTAAAGATCCATATTCCTTAACACTTTTTCAAGTTTTTCTCTGTTTCCTTCAGTAGTATAAATACGAATCATATCAAGGAATCCGGTTATTGAATTAATTAATGGAATATCAGAAGTTGGTGTTTCAAATTCTAAATCTTTATCAACTAACATTATCGAATTTAGTTCTTCTTTTGAAGGCGTAAGAGGCATTGAAGGAGCTTGAGAGATATCAATAAAGATAAATCTTTCATCAATATCCAAATATTCGGTTATTCCTCCAAGAAAATCTTTAATTTGTTGACTTGCTGATTCTTTATCAAAGGCATTACGTTTGTTTTGTAAAAACTTTTCATAAACACATTTGAATAATTTTCTTTTTTTATAATCCAAAGCCAAACCTGAAGCAAATTTATTTCCTTTTAAAGAACAAATAACATCTATAGTTTTTTCATCTGTATATTCCAAATACTCTTCAATAGAAAAATTTGAAAAATGGAGTTGTTTATCTGCACTTGCAAGCGAATGCAATAACATTACTTCACCTGCTCTAACAGTTTTATGGAAATATACAGCTTTAAACATTTGATATCTAGATATTAACATAGATTCAAGAGAATTAATTGCAGATTTATTGATACCCAAGTGACCATTTGAAAGAACTTCGAAAGAACTAATTAACCTGTAATAATCAACTTTTCCATATTCTGTCCCTGTAAAGAAACTATCTCTAGGTAAATAATCCATAATATCTGCAGATAAACTTCCTGCTATCATCTCATTATAAAACATATTTCGAGTTTCTCCAAAAGAAAGTTTAGAAACATAATCAGCATTATATCCATATTGTCTTAAAATATCAATGATTATTGTTTCTTTAATTATTTTTTTTCCAATTATTTCATGACTAATTTTTTTCTTCTTCTTTGTCATATTTTGAACAAGAACTTCTTCAAAAAGATGAGAAAAAGGTCCATGACCTATATCATGTAATAATGCAGCTATGCGTAAACTTTCCACATCTTCCTTACACTCAATATATCCTTTATCAAGAAGAGTCTGAGCCGCCAATCCTGCTAAGTACATAGCTCCTATAGAATGTTCGAAACGTGTATGTTGAGCACTAGGATATACTAAATGAGCACCAGCTAGTTGTCTTATTTTTCTCAATCTTTGAAAAACTTCGGTATCGATTAATTTTTTTTCTACTTCTGTAAAACGAATATATTTATGGATAGGATCTGTTATTTCTCCTGTAAATTCTAAAACCATCTAAGTAAAATATTAAAAAATACATTTTCTTATAAATGGTATTGATATAATAATACAAATAAATAAATTCTTTAATAATTCTAAAACAAAATAGTATTAAATATATTATCTTGTTAAATTCAAAAGAAATTATATAAATTTTTTCAAATAATAAATACTATATTTATATAGAAATAGAAAATTTTTTCTATTTAAAAATAAAAATAAAGGCTTTGAATATGGGCTCAACGTTAAAATGCATTATTTGATAATTAAGATATCCAATATTTTAACAGATAGGATAATTAATTATATACTAGTTAATTTTTTAGTATTAATTATTTTCCTATTTTAGATACAAATCATAATGATAAACAAATTACTGTAGATATTATTGAACAATAACTTGTAAATTGTTAAATAATTGTTTTAATTCTGTACAAGATCCAAAGATATCAAGATTTATACTTGATTGAATTGAGATTTTTGCACTTCTAAACACTAACCCCTTTTCACAATATTTTATTTCGCGTAACTTGTCTAAACGTTCGCTAATAACATCATCAGTTTTTAAAATATGTCCTCTTTGTGCGTATAGAATTATTCTCATATCTGTAATCAAAACATTATATTTTTTTTCACCATATCTTACGTTTGTTTTGCTATGGAATCTAATATTTTCATCAGGAAGAAGAAATTCTTGAATTGGCATATTTAATATAATATAATGGTTCTATTGATATTATTTATCATCCATAGTCATAACTAATTATCCAAATTGATAATTTAATTAAATATCATATTTACAAAAAATTTTTATTAAATAACATTAACAATTTAGCTCTTTTATTAATATATAAAATTATTCTATTGATTTAAAAATAAATATCAAATATATTTCACTAACAAGATCTTTCTTTAAGCAAATGCCCACAGAAATGTCTTTAAGAGAACATTTTTCCGAAATGAGATCAAGAATACTGAGGGTTTCTATTATTATCTTGATAATCATTGTATTTAGTATCACATTTGGATTTAAGGTTTATTCAATTAATTTAAGTATAATAAATATACCAACTACTTTATCTCTTCCATTTATCTATCCAGATCCTTTTAATAATTTAGCTATACAGATTACCGCTTTTATGAAAGATGCATTACTTCCCGTAGAGGTTAAACTTATTCAGACTGCACCGGGACAAGCTTTTTTTGCTCAAATATATGTAGCGGCACTATTAGGAATTATTGTTTCAATTCCACTATTGATTAGAGAAATATATGAATTTATTTTACCTGCAATAGAAGAAAAAGAAAAAAAGAGAATTAACTTTATTAAAATGGTAATTTCTACTGTAGGTTTATTTATTATTGGTCTTATTTTTTCATATTCACTTGTAATTCCATTTACTCTTGAATTTTTATATAAATATGGAGAATCAATTGGTGTAGAGACTTTTTTAAATATTAATGATTTCATTACTTTTGTATTACAATTTCTTATTGGTTTTGGAATTTCATTTGAACTTCCACTAATAATGTATATTATATCCCTATCACAGATAATAGATCGTGATTTTTGGAGAAAGAATTTAAGATATTCAGTAATTATAATAGTAGTTTTTGGAGCTATAATTACTCCTGATGGTAGTGGTATAACAATGTGGTTAATTGCTGGACCAATGATTTTCTTATATATAATAGGTATTTTTCTTGTTGAATTTAAAATTGTGAAAAAACAAGTTTAACATTTTTATTCTTTTTATTTTTGGTAATATTGTATGAAAAGATTAAATTTTAATAGAATGTAAACATGGTAGAGTATAGTGACACAAGAATATTCCATTAAACATGAAAATAAATCAAGTAATACATCAAATAATAATATATTAGAGCTACCAGAAAATAAAAAGGTCATATTATTATCATCGATTTATTCTGGCGAAGATCAGAAAGTTTTATTAAAATTTTATGATCCTGAATTAAAATTAATATATTTCTGGAAAGATAGAACTAATCATAAACCATATTGTTATACAAAAATAGAATATAAAGAAAAAGCAGAAGAAATTATAAAAAAAGAGCCAAAATACAAAGCAATACAAAATAAAAAAATTGATCTAATTACAGATAAGGAAATTAATGTAATAAAGATTATTGCTCCAGATCCCTTATCTATAGGAGGAACCAACAATAGTATAAGAGAGAAATTAACTGCATGGGAAGCCGATATAAAATATCACGAAAATTATTTATATGATAATTCACTTGTTCCTGGGACATATTATTATAGGAAAAATGATGGCATTTATCAGTATAAATATGAAATAGATCCACAAATACAGAATAAACTTTACAAATTAATCGATAACAATATTCAGAATATACTTGACAACAAAATAAAAAATTATAACTATTATATCGCTCAATGGGTTGATCTATTAAATCAACCAATTCCCAATATGAAAAGAATAGCAATAGATATTGAAGTAGAATCCGAAGAGGGAAGAATTCCTAATCCACGGGATCATGATAGAACAATAATTGCTATAGGATTAGCAGGCAACGATGGTTTCAGAAAAGTATACATATTAGACGATAGTACATCAAATAACAAAAAACCATTTATTCCAGAAGCAGAAGTGGTAAAAACTGAAAAAGAATTAATCCTAGCTGCATTTAAAGATATCAAAAATTATCCTATTATTCTTACCTTTAATGGAGATGACTTTGATCTTCCATATCTATATATGAGATCACAAGATACGCGAATAGATCCAATAAATAAAGAAATGATAAAAAAAGAAGACATTCCATTTATTGTAAAAAGAGAAACATTTGTAAAAAGAGGAATGCAAGCAGAGCCAGTAAATATCAAACATGGAATTCACATAGATTTATTTAGGACATTTCAAAATAGATCGGTTCAGATCTATGCTTTTAATCACAAATATGCAGATTACACTTTAAATTCTATTTCTGAAGCTCTACTTAATGATCACAAAATAGAATTTGAAGGTGACATATCAGATATTCCTATTCACAAGTTGGCAGAATATTGTTTAAAAGATGCCGATCTTACATTAAGACTTTCAACATTTAACGATAACCTTTTAGTAAAATTACTGATAGTAATTTCGAGAATTGCTCATTTACCAATCGATGACGTTTCAAGATTTGGAGTGAATCAATGGATAAGAGGAATGTTATATTATGAACATAGGCAAAATAACTCTTTGATACCTAGGAGAGATGAGCTCATATCAAAAGGAGTCGCTTCTACTACTGCAATAATTAAAGAAAAAAAATATCGAGGAGGTCTTGTAGTAGAGCCTAAACTAGGAATCCATTTTAATGTAGTAGTTGTTGATTTTGCATCACTTTATCCAAGTATTATAAAAGTTCATAATCTATCATATGAAACCGTAAACTGTTCTCATCAATCATGCAAAAATGATCCAAAACAACAAATTCCAGGAACGACACATTGGATATGTAAAGAGAGAAGAGGTTTGACATCTCTCCTAATTGGATCTTTAAGAGATTTGAGAGTAAGATATTATAAACAACTTTCAAAAGATAAAACAACAACTATAGAAAGTCGTCAGCTTTATGAGGTAATTAGTCAGGCTATAAAAGTAATATTGAATGCTAGTTATGGCGTTATGGGAGCAGAAATATTTCCACTCTATTGTCTTCCAGTAGCAGACGCTACTGCAGCAATAGGAAGAGTAACAACAACAAGAGCAATAGAAAAATGTAAGGAAATTGGTATTGAAGTAATATATGGAGATACAGATTCTTTATTTTTAAAAAACCCATCGCCAGAGAAGGTAAAATCTATTTCAGAATGGGCAAGAAATCATTTAGAAGTAGATTTAGAAATAGATAAAACATACAGATATGTTGTCTTTAGCGATTTAAAAAAGAATTACCTTGGAGTATTAGAAGATGGTACAGTAGATGTAAAAGGATTAACAGGTAAGAAATCCCATACACCACCATTTATAAGAAAGGCATTTTACAGAATTTTAGAAATACTAAAAGAAGTAAATTCTGAAAATGATTTTGAAAAAGCAAAAGAGAAAATCAGAGAAGTAATAAAGAGTTATGCTAATGATTTAGAAGCAGGTAAAATTAATCCTTCAGAATTAAGTTTTAATGTAATGGTTAATAAATCACCAGATAGATACGGAGAGAAAACAAATGATTCTAAGGTAAAATCAATTGCCGATGGAAAAAATATTGAATATATTACTTATAAGGGACTACCTCAACACATTAAAGCTGCATTGTTACTTCATCAATCAGGAAGGAAAATCAAAGCGGGGGACATAATTTCATATGTTAAAACCAAAACTAATGATGGAGTTAAGCCCGTAGAATTAATTAAAAATATAAATGAGATTGACACAGAAAAATATCTTGAAGCGATGGAATCAACTTTTGATCAATTACTATCTGCGTTAAACTTTAACTTCCAATCTATATTAGGAAAAGATAGACAATCTAATTTGGATGAATTATTTTGGTCTTCTAAAAGTAATTAAAAATAATAAAGAAAATAATCTGGAAACAATTTAATTCGTAATTCAATAAAGCAAAGAAAGTTGAATGCTTTAGAAAAATTAGATAAATTATTCATTACTCCTGAAAAAACAAATGCAAAATGTAGTTTTGGTGATTTTCCAACAAAAATAACATTTCAAGATTCTAATGCAATTTTATATGGAATTCCTTTAGATATTACTACAAGTTTTGGTAGAGGTACTTTTTATGGTCCGGAAGCAATTAGAATAACCTCTGCAAAACAGATAGAATCTTTTGTATTAGATGAAAACAAAGAGATTTATGAAAAAATAAAGATATATGATATAGGTGACTTAATACTAGTCAATTCAAAAATAGAAAATAAATATAAAAAGATTTCGCAAAATAATTTTAACAGAATTGCATTAAAAATAGATAAGATTAATTCAATAATAAGAAAAGAAAAAAAAATCCCAATCATATTAGGAGGAGAACACACAATATCATATTTTAGTATAAAATCAATTTCTCAGGAAAATCCTCTAATAATTCATTTTGATGCACATCGAGATATGAAACCAATTTATGATAGGAAAAAAATTTGCCATACGACACCATTTTTTCACCTTATTAATGAGCATTATATTAAAGGAAATGATATTATTCAGATCGGAATTCGTCAAACTGACAAAGAAGAAAATGATATTGCTAATAATAATGGAGTTAATACCTTTACTGGATGGGATATTAACAAAAACATCAATCACGTTAAAGAAGAAATAAATAAATTAACAAATAACAGAAACTTATATATTTCTTTTGATATTGATGTATATGATATCTGTTATGTTCCCTGTACTGGAACTCCTGAACCTTTTGGACTAAATCCTTTTCAAATAATAGAGATATTAAAATCAATAAATAATACTGCAAAACTCATTGGAATCGATATTGTAGAAGTTGCAATTAAGAATAATGACTATAGAGAAGGAACTTTAGCAACTCAAACACTTTATAGGATTTTTTCAAATACTAAATTGTAAAGATAATAATAAAATAATATAAATCTGATTAAAAAAAGTGTGTATGTGAGT
>DASSVK010000092.1:0-3520 GCA_035706205.1 Nitrososphaeraceae archaeon
GTCTTCAATAGTTATTAATGTTACAAAGGATACTTTCAAATAGTACTTCTATTATTATGACAATAATAATAAAAATTGTTATACAAATTTCAATTCTTTCTAATTGAAAGAAGAAGGAGAGAGGAACAATAAATTAATGCCAATATTACCAGAGACCAATAGTAGAGTCAATGATGATTTTGTCATATTTGAAATCAAAAATAACAATGTCGAAGAAGGTATAGAATGTTTTAGCCACTGGTTATCGATTAAAGATGGGAATTGTGATGAGGATAATAGGAATATCCAATTAACCTTGACCACATTCGAAAGGGAGAAAAACAAATTGTTACTTCATGATAATCTCAACAATTTAGATATTGAGGTTGTTTTTACTGATGGTGTTCCATTCTGTAACTTATGCCACATAGATGATTGTGCACATACAGGTTTTGCTATATGTGCAAAACAAAATCTCTTTAATTAAAAAAATATTTCGTAAGTAACAACTAAAAATTATGAGGATTGTTTGGATTTTAATTTATCATTATCATCATTATCTTTTTTATCATGATAATGATCGTGATTAACTATGCCATTTAACTTGATAAATTTTAATAAATCTGTATGATCATCTATATTATAATAGAATCTATTCAGAATCTATTAAATTAGAAATTGTTTAATTAATTAATATATTATCTCTAGCCATATTATCCTTGCTTGATTTTCTACAAAATAATGCTCGTTTAGTCAAGCACAAATTTATTATTATGGAAAGAATAACTTTCATATGATGAAAAAAGTAGTACTATTACTTTTATTAATTACTGCCATACCAATTATAAATAGTGAAATATATGGGCACACTTTTACAACAGATGAAAGTGTAATATTTTTAAATTTAGTTGATAAATTAAAGGCTCATGCTAAATTAATAGAACAATTTATTCTAGAAGATGATTACGAATCGGCATTTCAGCATGCCAATTTAATAAAACAGTTTTATAGTAAAGAAATAAATGATGAAATTGAAGAAAAAAATAAGAGAATAGCTAATGAAATTTCTTCAATAATAAATACATTTTCTTCATTACAGGCAAATAATATGACTCAATCGCAAATAACTAATACTATAAATAATCTAGATGCAGTTTTAGATGAATCCATTTCTGTACGAATTTCAGAAGATGTTTTAAATAATTCTACAATTCAAGCTTTAAGACTAGCCACTTTAGTGAATGATATAGATATCAGCTATGCTAATTCTTTTAGCATACAACCATATAACATGTCAACTATGAGTATTGATCAACATGACCAAAATTCCTCTGCTCATGCAAGTAAAGATATTCAAAATCAGACATCATACCAGACAGCACGAGGATTAATAGCACCAGTATCAGAATTATTTGGAAGTATAAAAACAGAAAAGGAAATTAGTAATCCTGATAAAGTTACCATATTAAATGAAGGATTTAATAATCTTACAGCTATTATAGAAATGAAAAAGCCATACAATGAGGTAGCTAAGGTTATTCATGGAATAATACAACCTACTTTACAAGAATTATATAGTTTAAAAATAAATATAGAAGAATGACTTTAGATCATTATCTAGTAATTTTACAAAATAAATAGACAAATTGATTCTATTCATAGTAAAATAATTTATTTATGATAATGAGATAGAAATGAAAAAACAATCATCTCATTTATTATTTTACTATTTAATATAATAATTATGATATTGATCACTTATTTATTTAAATAACTAATTTCGTAATATTAAACTATATTATTAACTTTTTATTTGTAATATTTATGTTTCTCCATTACAATAAATTACCTATCAAAATATGTTACTTGAAGAATAAAATTTTGTATTTAAATAAATAAATAAAATTTAATAATTAATTTAAAAGTATCAAGATTGCTAAATTAAAAAAAATAAAAAGAAATAAGTGATAAATTAAATAATTAAATTGATATCAATTCATTAATATAGCATGGTCATCTATTAAATATATATATATTTAAAAGATTTTATTGAATCCACAAATTTACATAGTAGAATATATATCTAATATTACATTGTCATTACAAGATAAAATTATATTAATTAGTGGATCATCCAGAGGAATAGGATATAACATGGCAAAGTATTTTGCTGAAAATTGTGGTTCTACGGTAATTGTTTGTTCTAGACATATAGAAAATGCTATAAAAGTTTCTAAAATTATTAAAGGAAAAACCTATGCAATAGAATTGGATGTAACCAATACAGATAACATATATAATGGAATAGAAGAAATATTAAATAAATTTGGTAAAATTGACATATTAATTAATAATGCAGGATATAGATTTGACAAAGAATTATGGTATAAGAAATTTCATCAAATTGAAATTAACCAATTCATGGAAATTATTAATGTAGATTTAATGGGATCAATTAGACTTTCCAAATTAGTTATAACACAAATGATAAAGAATAATAATAAAAGTGGAGGAGTTATTATTAATATTTCTTCTACACCTGCTATTAATGGTCATATTGAAGGTTCGCCCTATACAATAGCAAAATCTGGAATAATTGGTTTAACAAAACACATAGCAAGAGAATATGGAATATACAATATACGCGCTTATACTTTGGCTTTAGGAAATATTGCTACAGAAGCAACATACTACTCAATGGACCAATTGCATAGATCTTTAGCAGAAAAGGAAACATCTCTAAAAAGATGGGGAAAGCCAGAAGAAGTAGCAAAAATTACAGCACATTTAGCAAGTGATGATTTTTCTTATTCGACAGGAAATACCATCATTATAGATGGTGGAACTCTAATGGTATAATTTTAAATAATTTTTTAGCAAGATAAAGAGATGATGTAATTATGAATGATGTATAATAATAATAATAAATTTTGTTACTATAAAAATGAATATATCATTATTTGATGTTATTAAAACAAAATATTAATATAGCAATAATTTTTGATATTTAGAAATTATCAATTCTAATTATTCTTTGAAAAGTTAACTAAATTATAAGGAAATAAAAAAGCTATAAGAGTCGCTCAAAATGAATTACAATAAATATACTCTCGCTCCCTCCCTCTCCCCGAGGTAATTCAATTATTATAAGTAAGATATTAAAAGGTTTTCTAATGTCCACATATAATAAAGCGGAAGCATCACAACCGCAAAAAAAGATGCATGAATGTACACGATGTAAATCTGCTGGTTTTCCAGAGCAGATGATATGGTTTAAAAAGGTAGAAAATGGATACGACGATAAAATTTCTTGGAAGCTAATGGAGGGAAATGGTTTAGAGCATATACATAAATATAAAACACAAACCATAGTTAAAAATGAAACAGCAGAGCCAAGGATAGGACGGAAAAAGGTTATAGATATATTTACAGTTAGTGACATAGACGAAGCAAGAAGACTACTAAGAGAAGGCTGGGAATACAAGACTTCTTATCCGGCAACATTGACAAATATTCCACATTATGTACTAGTAAAAAGGGA
>DASSVK010000093.1:0-13626 GCA_035706205.1 Nitrososphaeraceae archaeon
TTAAGTTAGAAGTTAATACAACATTTTGTGTTATAACTTGACCGCATGATGGACTTATGGCTAATGGTTCTTGTGATTCTTGTTGTTGTGTTTGTAGTGGTGATTGTTGTTGGGGTGCTACTGGTTGGGTTTGAGCGCTTATGTCTATAGGTTGCATTGTTATTGTTGCAACGCTTGAAAATGCAATTAGTGTTGCTAGGATATATATCATTGGTGTTTTACTCATTACAGATGATTTAAAAATAAAATATTTATGTTGATCTAATAATTTTATTTATCAATTTTACTGTAACTATGAAGGTAATCGCTTTAAATAACTTTAATTTAATGACATATTCCATTCTTAAAAAAATACATTACTCATTGAAAAAGGATTTCAATTTCAACTTGTTATATGATAAAAAATTCATCTACTAATATTACTATTATTATTACTATTATTATTACTATCATTCTCTATAATGACAATTAATAATAACAATGAAAGAACACATAAGGCATATAATGGCATAAATGCCTATCTAAAATTGATATCATTATAGAGAATTGATAGTAATTCAATGTAATAATAATACAGACTACTGATAAATAAAGATAAATAAATTTATCAACTTTGAAATTTTATATTTTATTTTTATATTTTATTTTTTTATATGGCCCCACAATAAAAACACTAGTAGAGATATTTAGTATCTTTTTTTGGATAAATATAAAGTAGATTATATTTACAAAATCATCTTCATGTCTATGAGAAAAAATATCTAATTTTTCTTTAACAATGAGAATAAGGAATCAAGTATAGTAATATCAGTTTGCTTTTTTATTCTTTATCTTGACAGATTCGAGTTTACTATTTGTCATGGTCAATTTCATTATCATGATTGTATAGCCCTCTAAAAATAGTCTTAAACGATTGAGGTAATTGTTCTAATTAGTTATCTATCCATAATTTGTCATGATCATCTTATCTTTTAACTTTTTGATTTAGAAATTCTAAAATTTCTTCTTTTTTATTAAGGCCATAAAAAGGAGGATCTTTATAAATTACTAAATATTATTATAACTTTTAAATTGTTATTTTGATAATGTTCTGAGGAACCATTATTTCTTAAATATTCTAGAAATTCATTTATTATTTCTATATTTTTTAAATTAGGAATATTTTGAATTTTTCTATAATGATTCCCCATTTCTCTATTTTCCTATTTCTACTTGATTTCAATTTACAAATTATTTATTATATTAAGTCAATAATTACGGATAATGAGTTCAATATGCCCTTTCCTTTTAGATGCTATTGAATTTATGGCTCTTTGGGCTTTTACTTCTGTGATATTTTCTCTAAATTCTGAGTATAATTCTCTAACATATTCAGAATCAGAATTACTTAATAAAATCTGACAGCCTCTATCTGATAATTTTTTAAAAATTCTTGCCAAATCTTCTTGGTCTTTATTAGTAAATCCATTATTCGTATAAGATGTAAAATTTGATGTGACACTAATAGGATAATATGGAGGATCTAAATAAATAAAATCATCTTTTTCTGTTTTTTCTAATAATATCTTTTTATAATCACTTACATGTAAATTTGTATTAGAATGATTTAATAGTGTATTTATATTTTGTAGGTTTGATGGATCACAAATTATAGGATTTTTATATCTTCCAATAGGAACATTAAATATTCCATTTTTATTAACACGATAAAGACCATTATAGCACGTTTTATTTAATGTTATGAATCGTGCGGTTATTTCTATGTCATTAGATAATTTAATGTCTTTTCTCAATTTATAATAGTATTCTATTAGATTTTTTTTGTATTCCTTTTCATGAACTTTTAAAATAGCAATTAATTCTTCGACATGATCTTTTATAGTTTTATAAGCAACAATCAATTCTTCATTTATATCGGAAAGAAATGATTCAAATCTAAAATTTTTTTGTGAAACTATATAAAAAAATACTGCTCCACCACCTACAAAAGGCTCGAAATATCTTGTAATCTTAGTTGGAAAATATTTATCGAATTTTGATAATAACTGTGCCTTTCCACCAGCCCATTTTACAAATGGATAACATTTTGGATATTCATAGCGAAGTCCTATATCATTTTTTGAATGAATAGTTTGACTTCGCATTAGATCTAAATTAGAATAACATGTTTAATACTTTTATGGAAAAAGATCATAATATTTTTTAAATTTCTTTTATATTATAATTAAGCCATAGCAATATATTTAAAATCAAATATTTTACCTATCATATTTTAATTCTATTAATGATTAAGGATTAGATAACAATAAATTTTTATTTAATATTAGATAGAATTTGAAAACCATTCTTATACATTTTTAAATAAATAGTATGAATGCAGTTAAATTTAATTATAATAAATAATAAAAAGTATAGAAGAAGAAACTATTACATTTTTAAAAAACTATTTTTGCTTTCTATAGAGTAATATACTATATTGGAATATTTTTTGGTAATCCTCTTGTAATCTTTTTCCATTGGATAGGAATATCAGACATTTCACAAAATAACTTTATTGCTTTAATAAAATTTCGTAATGTTGCCCCTGTTATCTCTTTATTTTCAACTCCGTTTTTTTGATATTGTAGGAATCTAACTATGCAATTAAATGCCCATGTAGGATCTTTTGTTTCCTTAATTGTAAAATAATTGCATCTTTCTTCTATTGTAATATTAGTTTGTAAATTAATATGATTAAAGAAGATTCTCAATCTTCTCAAATAATAATCTCTTGTAACTTGTGATCTAATTGCATATACAAATAAAGAATATGCATTCGATTCAAGATTTTGGTTAATTTGTTGTGTTTCTATTTTGATTCACCAAATCTTTTATTTTTGAGTGAATCCAATTATAGAACTATTATCACAATGGGGCCAGTGGGATGTGAAACAAATTTGACATACATTGTGGTCCCTTCTACGACAATAATAATGTTAAATGATATTCACATTCACATAAAATCTAACAAACTTTTTATTGGAAAAAACAGTAATTTAATTTTCAAAGTCTATGATTAGATATTAGTAAACTGATATAGTATTTGTTATAGGTCAAAAGAGATGCTAATTATAATTATGAAACCTATGATAAAATATTTAAGTTTATTAATAATATTAGCATAGGCTAACATTTATTATCTAGACTAACAATACTATTCATATGTCAAGATCGAAAATAATATTAATTGCTATACTTTTATCCGGTAGTCTAACTACAGCTTTCGCTATTTCTTTTCTTAGTGGAGTTTCAGTCGTTGCACAGAATAATACCTTCTCAAAGGAGGAAGAAAAAACAACTACAAAGGAAACAATAGTTACTGGCGGACATGGTAGTGGATACAATACAATTAGAACTACAGGTGATGTTTTAGATTCACTCAATGCAGACGAAAGAACTGATCTGACTATAGATCCAATGAAATATCTAAGAGAGTTCAATTACGGGAAAGTATCGACAACAGACAACGGAACTACATTACGCGAATTTACTATAGTAGCTCTAGATAAGAATCTTGAAGTGTCACCAGGTGTATTTATGGATGCTTGGACGTTTAATGGAACAATTCCAGGTCCAACAATTAGAGCAACCGAAGGTGATCTAGTTAAAATCAAATTCATAAATAATGGATCAAAACCTCACACTATGCATTTCCATGGCATTCATCAATCTAATATGGATGGAGTATTTGAAATTATTGCTCCCAGTGGAAGCTTCACTTATGAATTTATAGCTGAACCATTTGGTCTATTTCTTTACCACTGTCATATGCAGCCTTTAGAAGAGCACATCTCTAAGGGTCTTTATGGTGCATATATTGTAGATCCTAAAACACCAAGACCTGCAGCTGATGAAATGGTTATGGTAATGAATGGATATGATAATGACTTTGATACTGAAAATAACTTTTACACAGTAAATGGAATTCCAAATTATTACATGCACCATCCTATCCAAATTGAAAAAGACAAATTGGTACGTGTATACTTGATTAATATACTAGAATTTGATCAAATAAATAATTTTCACCTGCATGCTAATCTATTTCAGCTCTATCGAACTGGAACTAGCGTTACTCCTAATGAGTATACAGATGTGGTAACATTTAGTCAGGGTGAAAGAGCAATACTAGAATTCTCCTACAAGTATCCCGGTCCCTATATGTTCCACGCTCACAAGACAGAATTTGCAGAGAAAGGATGGACTGGTCTGTTCTTGGTTAAAGAAGACCAATCTGAGTCAGATGTGACTGCCTTTACTAAAGGTGAAAGAGCTGACTATCCAACTGAGATAAGTAATAATACTTTTACTACTCAAAGTAAAACAAAAAATTCTCAATCTGCAGTAGTTGTTAGTTATGGAGAAGCTTCACAAGGAGGCAGTTAAGAGAAATGGAGTCTGATGAAAATAGAATCGATAGAAATAACAGGAAGACGAGTCGAAAAAAAATGATCGTTATAGCGTTAATTCCCTTAATAGTACTGTCTGGAATGCTTGTATTTCTTCTTGGTCCCGGTATGTCGATATTAAACATAGGAATACCTTTGCCTGAAATTACAATAGAAAAGATAGAATTCCAAAATGATAAAATTGTAGCATTTATCCGTAATACTGGTCCAGAAGAAGTAGAAATTGCGCAAGCCGACATTAATGATAGGATGATTCCAGCTGCAATAGAACCAAGTAAAACATTGTCAAGACTGGCAGAAGCAAAGGTTATAGTACCTTTTTCTTGGATTGCAGGTGTGCCATATGAAGTTGGATTGACTAGTTCTGATGGTACAAGGTTTAGCAAGAGTGTTGAAGCGGCTGCATTAGCACCAACTCCAAATGTTCAACAAGCATCATACTTTGCAATTATTGGTATATATGTAGGAGTTATACCCGTACTGATAGGTCTTCTCTGGTTTCCATTTATAAAAAGACTTGGCATGAACAGATATAAATTCTTCCTTAGTCTTACAGCAGGATTGCTTGTATTCTTAGGAATAGATGCACTAGTAGAAAGTAATGAAATTGTTGAGGAAAATATTGCAGGAGCTTTTAATGGCCAAGTGTTGATTGCTATGATCACAATCATTACATTCTTGGTATTGTTATATGCATCTGAAAAACTTATTGAACGAGCCAAAATGAAGTCTAATGCTAATACGTCTAAATCTAACTTAGTAACATATTCTTCCTCTTCCTCTTCTTCTTCTTCTACGACAAAAGACCTTCAAAAACAACAACAGCAACAACAATTAGCAAAACCTTTCGCTATAGCAATGATGATTGCAATAGGAATTGGATTACATAACTTTGGAGAAGGTCTGGCAATAGGTGCTGCTGTTCTATTAGGAGAAGTAGCCCTCAGTACTTTTCTAATAATTGGATTTACCTTACACAATACTACTGAAGGATTGGCAATAGTAGCACCAATGGCCAAAAGCGGTGGCAAAGTGACAATACGAAAACTGATAACAATGGGTTTGATAGCTGGTGTTCCAACAATAGTAGGAGCATGGATTGGAGGGTTTCTCTATTCCCCTATTGCTGCAATAATATTCTTGTCCATAGGTGCTGGTGCAATATTTCAAGTAGTATTTTCCATCACTTCTTGGATGTCATCAAATACTAGTGAACCAAGAAAGGCTATTTTAAGTACACCTATGATTGCAGGATTTACGGTAGGAATGGCAATAATGTATGTAACATCATTGCTGATACCATCTTAACTAATTGTTAGTAACTAAAATATACATAAGGATGGTAAATAAAAATTGCTAAGAAAGTTGAAAGGTGACTATGATGCAGGTATCAATCGTCTTGAATCGATTCGTGATGCTCATACCGGAAAGAAGGAAAACGAAGACCGTACAGATAGAATGGAAGATTATCTTGAAGTTATTTATGAATTGGTACAGCAGAAAGGTTATGCTACAACCATAGATATTTCTCAATGCCTTAATGTGAGTTCTCCAAGTGTAACTAAAATGGTAAAGCGATTGGATGAAACTGGCTATCTCAAATATGAAAAATATAGGGGAATTTGTCTAACTCAGCAGGGGATTGATGTGGCCATTAATATTCATCAGAGACATAGTTTGCTAGCTGAATTTTTAAAAATGATTGGAGTAGACGAAGATATTGCAAATAAAGATGCAGAGGGTATAGAACACCATTTACATCAGCAAACTTTGAAAAAGTTAGAAGAATTTGTAAAGATTGTAAAAAAAGAATCATGAACTATAAATATTGTATCTCATAATCATATATTATTAATTTATACTCATTTGATATAGTCATTTAATTGATAAAATCTTGGTTAATCTCCAGAACCACAACCACCATCAAGAACTATTTCATTTCCTTTCCATTTTCTATATTTGATTATATCATGTCCCCATGATTCTTGTGTATCTGAGATATGATCATATGCTGTTGTATCCCAGTCATATTTCAATAATATAGATATTGCTTTTATTATTTATTTAAATTTATTTTAAAATATGTTATTATTGAATATTTTTTTAATATACTTTAGTGATTTTTATTTAAAAAAATAATAATCTAAATTTAAAGAGATCAATTTAACGTATCATTTCAAAATATTGCATATTGTGAAGCTATCTTTATTATATCTGTATGACTTATTTTTGAAATTTTATCAATCCATCATTTGAAGAAATATAGTTTAAAGATTGGGATGGTGAATAAATGCCATATCTAATTATTAAAAAATAAAATCCATATTCAAAATAAGGAAAAAATAAGGAATAAATAAATAATTTTTTTAAAGAAGACATATAATGGCAATAAAGAAGGAGCCAAAGAGCCTAGGTATGCCTTGGGAGAAAGAGTATGGTTACTCCCAGGCAGTGAAGGTCGGGGATACTATCTATATATCTGGACAAGTAAGCCATGATGACAAGGGCAAAATTGTTGGACGCAAAAATATGGAGGCCCAGATGCGGCAAGCCTATACTAACATTAAGAATGTATTGGCACAGTATGGTACAACCATAGACAATGTAGTAGAAGAAATACTTTTTGTTACGGATATGGATGCAGCCTTTATAGCAGCGACTAAATGCAGGCGAGAAGTCTTTTCAAACACTCCTATTGTTGCAAGTACCATTGTACAAATTCAACGTCTGGCATTTCCTGATCTTATGATTGAGATTAGGTGTATAGCCAAGTTGTAATCCTCTTTACAAATTGCTAAAGGAAAAGATTAGAGAACAATAACAAATGCATGTATTGGTCAAAAATTATTTTTTTTTTTTGCAATAATAAATATGATAGGTTATATGTTCTTTCTTTTCTATATTTCAATGAATCTACTGATTAGCAACATATTTATATCTTTTTCAGGGGGATATGAAACTAATTTGACTTAAAAAAAGATTTGAAGATCATCTTTAATAGATTTAAAAAAATCATTTTTTGTATCTATAATGTTAGATATTATGAGAGAATATTTTAGATATTTGTTTACTTGTATCAAAAAAGCTTTAAGTTTAATGTTTTCTATATTGTTATATGGATTCGTCTAAGAATAAGGACGAAAATAATAAATTTATAGATCATTTAAATGAACTTTTATCAATTGAAAATGCTGTAATAGAACGATTAGAAAGACGAATACTGGAAACTCCTATAAAAAATTCGAAAAATCTATTACAACAGCATCTGCAGGAGGGAAAAGAACAACAAAGAAGATTGACGGATCTAATCTCTTTTTATGGTAAAAAGCCAACCGATTCAAAAGTAGATATTATTTCTTTGCGTTCATTAATTAATGAAGCAAGGGATAAAATGAAAAAAGATAATGTTACTAAAACTAAAGACACAAACATAATTACAAAAATATTAACAGCAATCTATGACAATGATAATAATATCAATAACACTATGATGGCATCTGAAGAATCTGAGATACTAAATACAAAAGAAGATGCATTGATAAAAAATAACGAAATATCATCTTATAAAACAATATTAAATATAGCTGAAGAAATAATGGATAAAGATGCAATAAGCATACTAAAACAAAATTTACAAGAAAAAGAATCAATATATGATAAAATAAAAGGTTATGAATCTAAATTGCTTAATGAGGTAGGAGAAAATAATAATGATAATCAAAATGAATCATTTAAGGTTGGATCTGCAGTTGCTGATATGTTGACATCTTATTGGAATTCTCAAGATAATCCATCTAAAGTATATTTGTTCAATAGGAGAGTCCATCATGGGACAATTGGTGTTTTACTCGGTTTATCTTCTATTTATAAAAAAAATCCACTGGTTACTGGTATTCTGTCAGGTTTGGGAGCAGGTCTAAAAAAAGATGATTCCAAGGATTCCAAAGAATGGTTCTTATTTAGAAAAAAAGAAGATGAGAGATAAGGAGATTAAGAATAAAAATATTAAACATGTTAATTAAATTAACAAATTAAAACAGTTAAACATGACCTACAAATATACCATAGATTAGCTACATTTTTGTATCTTTAACAGTGGGATGTGAAACAAATTTGACCTAATTTTTGGCCCCTTTCTTGTATATAGATCTTTTTAGTAGAATCCTGAGCATCTTGGGAAATATTTACCTATTTGAAATTGTAATTAAAGCTATACCAATATAAGAATGCAAAAGAGAAGATTATTGGATGAAAGATGCTATTGAATATCCTCCAGGACCAAAAGATTTACTTCCGTATGCCCTTGCTCAGAAATTTCTAAGAGATCCTCTTAAAACATTAACTATTATGTCTCAAAATTATGGTTATATATCTCATTTTAAATTTGGTAAACTGAATGTCTATTACTTGAATCATCCTAATTATATAGAAGATGTATTAGTAACTAACCACAAGAATTTTATAAAAAGTAGAGGATTACAGATATCAAAACGTCTTTTGGGGTCTGGTTTACTTACTAGTGAGGGTGATTATCATGATAAACAAAGACGCTTAATACAACCTACATTTTCTCCCAAAAGGATCAAATCATATGTTGAAGTGATGGTAAAAAAAACTCTAAATCTATGTGATAACTGGAAGGAGGGATCAGTATTAGATATACATCAAGAG
Source organism: Nitrososphaeraceae archaeon (assembly GCA_035706205.1). Taxonomy (GTDB): domain Archaea; phylum Thermoproteota; class Nitrososphaeria; order Nitrososphaerales; family Nitrososphaeraceae; genus TH1177. The sequence continues at coordinate 9,120 of DASSVK010000093.1, forward strand.
ATGACACGTCTTACTTTAGAAATTATTAGTAAAACCGTATTAGGTTATGATATTAAACCAGGAGATGATGAAATTGGAGGTTCACTTCTAACATGTATGAAATATTTCAATCGCCTTTTAATGCCATTTGGTGAATTAATTGAAAAAATACCAATTTTACCAATTAACAAGGGATTCCAAAAAGCAAAAAGAAACTTAGATTCAATAGTATTTAGAATGATCAACGAACATAAAATGAAACTAGAAAAAAATGAGGAAAAAGATAGTGATTTGTTATTTACTCTTTTAAAGGTACAATACGAGAGTGCAGATATTGAAAAGATGACTGACCAACAATTAAGAGATGAAGTGATGACAATATTTTTAGCAGGACATGAAACAACCGCAAATGCACTTACTTGGACATTTTATTTGTTATCAGAACATCCTGCAATTGATGCAAAACTTCAAAAAGAGATTTATTCAATTTTTGATAATAAAGTAAATATATCATTTGATGATATTCAGAAACTAGAATATACTGCAAAAGTATTGACAGAATCTATGAGACTTTATCCACCTGCCTGGGCTTTAGGACGTCAAGCAATTAATGATTGCAAAATTGGAAAATACATTATTCCTTCTGGATCAATAATCTTAATGAGTCAATATGTAATGCACCGTAATCCACTTTATTTTTCAGAGCCTAATACTTTTTATCCTGATCGTTGGACTGATGAATTCAAGAAAAACCTACCAAGATTTAGCTATTTTCCTTTCGGTGGTGGAATTAGAAGTTGTGTTGGAGAACCATTTGCATGGATGGAAACAATTCTAATTACTGCTATAATAAACAGACTGTGGAAAATGAATAGTATACCATCCAATAAAGTTGCTTTGAAACCATTAATAACATTGCGTCCAAAGTACGGAATGCATATGAAAATAACTAGAAGAGATTAAGAGAAATCTTATAAGATAATAATCACTTGTAACTTTTGATCTAATCGCATATATAAATAAAGAATATGCATGAGTCTCCCAAACTTTGTTCTATAGTTTTCATTTATTTTTTGATTCACCTTTTTTTTATTTTTTTAAAGAATAAATCCAATTAGAGAACTAATATCACAATGGGGCGAGTGGGATGTGAAACAAATTTGACATAATTTTTGGCCCCAAGATAAAATTGTATAAAATACTTGTTTTTATAAATATCATTTTATGTATAATTCTTAGATCTGAATAATGATAATGAACCCGTTTTATCAATGGGACCAAGCAGATATAAACTCTATTATAGTAAGAATTCACTTTTTATAACAAAAACTATATAAAATAAATTAATATATATTTAAAATAAAAGATATTATCAACAATATTGATTGGTACTAATTTACAATACATGAAGCATAACAGAGTTAGACTTATTATATATAATATATGTCTAATTCATATGGTACAGTAATAAACTACTTCAATTTAAAAAGTAACTTAAATTAATATACAAATTCTTATCTTTAAATTATTTCTGATAGAGGAAATTTGAAAATTCATAGAAAAGAGAAATTTTACATTCTTCCTTTATTAACAAATTTTAACTCTATCTATATTCTACTATATTAGTAATGGCTAGTAGTAATAGTCTAAACAAACAGATTCCACTTTATCCTCTATTATTGATTAACTTCATCGGAACGCTAGGTTTTAGTATTGTTTTACCGTTTTTGGTATTTCTAGTCATAGATTTTGGAGGGAATGCTATACTTTATGGAATACTAGCAGCGGTTTATCCCGCATTTCAACTAATAGGAGCTCCAATTCTAGGAAAATGGTCTGATATCTATGGACGAAAAAAAGTTCTTCTTGTCAGTCATGGAGGAACATTAATCGGTTGGTTATTTTTCCTTTTTGCATTGTTTTTGCCTGTCGAAAATCTTTTTACTGTTAGTTCTACTTTTTTTGGAACTATTGTTATAACTCTACCATTACTTGTATTATTTTTTGCTAGATTGATTGATGGAATTACCGGTGGCAATATTTCTGTTGCCAATGCATATCTTGCAGATATATCGTTAGATGAAAATAGAAGTAAAAACTTTGGTAAAATAGCAATATCTTCTAATCTTGGTTTTATTGTTGGACCTGCATTAGCAGGGATTTTAGGTGCGACTATTTATCAAGAAATATTACCTGTTCTTGCAGCACTTTTTCTATCTTTACTAACTCTAATTGTAATAGGTTTTGCTTTAAAAGAATCTAAGCCTCAATCGGCTGCTACTAAACCAATTCCAGAAAAAGAAAGTATTAGAAAAGTTTTTGCACATGAATGCAAAGAATGTTACAAGCCTGCAAATCCAAAAAAACTTAGATTTCAAGATGTTTTCAAGCTAAAAAATATTCCATTCTTAATTCTCTTGTATTTTCTTATTTTCCTTGGATTTAACGTATTTTATACATCTTTTCCAATTCATGCAGTAAATAGTTTAAAATGGTCCGTAACAGAACTGGGGATATTTTATGCAGTATTAAGTGGTATCATGGTTTTGGTTCAAGGTCCAGTTTTACGTAAAGCATTAAAAAAATTCTCTGAAGAAAAACTAGTTATCATTGGAAGCATAATATTAGGAACAAATTTTATTTTATTTGTGTCAAATAATGGTATCTTTATTTATAGTGCTGCAATTATGTTTGCAGTTGGAAATGGTCTTATGTGGCCATCTTTCCTGTCAATACTTGCAAAGACTGCTGGTAATGCCTATCAAGGATTTATACAAGGAGTTGCAAGTAGTTTTGGGAGCCTAGCAAGTATTATCGGATTAACAATAGGGGGACTATTATATAATTTAATTGAAGGATTTACTTTTTTAATCAGTGCTGGAATAATATTCGCTGTTTTTATCTTATCTTTTAAATTATTAAAACTGTAAATTTTGATTATTAATTAAGGATCTAATGAAAATCTTCCTAAACTTCAAGGAGCTTGACCTACACTACTTTGGTTTCATCATTAATAATTGATTATAAAACAGGAAAATAGAAAAAAATGATTTAAATAATTACTTTATTTATCATTTTTAATTTATTCAATTATTAATTGTAGACTATTGTTAGTTATGACCTTTTTAGAGTCATGATTTTATAAAGACTTAAATAGAAAAATTGATAGTATTAATAGATGAAAATCAGACTTGCTCTGTATTTTTCAGTAATTATAATTATACTAACAACATTTGGCATTAGTGACTCACTCCTTTTAAATAATAATACTCCATTAGTATATGGCATGGAATCTTCCAACTATTCTACTGTAGAAAAGAATACTAAATTATTTTTAGAAAAGCTCCAACAAACTGGCGGTCCTCCACTCTACACTTTAACACCGACAGAGGCTCGCAAAGTACTATCTGACCTTCAGGCAGGTCCGATAGAAAAACTTCCAGCTGAAATAGAAAACAAAACTATTCCAGTGGGTCCTAATGGCGAAATATCTATTCAGATAGTCAGACCCCCAGGTAGTGGCAATGAAACTCTACCTGTTGTAATGTACACCCATGGTGGTGGATGGGTGCTAGGTAATTTTGATACTCATGAGAGATTGTTAAGGGAACTTGCTAATGGCGCACATGCAGCAATTGTATTTGTTAACTATACGCTCTCTCCTGAAGCAAAATATCCACAATCTCTAGAAGAAGCATATGCTGCTACAAAATGGATTTCAGAGAATGGTCAAAGCCTCAATTTAGATTCTTCACGTTTAGTAGTAGCAGGTGATAGTGTAGGAGGCAACATGGCCACTACAGTTGCACTACTTGCACAAGAGCGTGGCGGACCTCCTATTATCTTTCAAATGCTATTTTATCCAGTTACAGATGCCAACTTTAACACTTCTTCATATAATACATATCAAGAAGGATACTTTCTTACGCGTGATAATATGAAATGGTTTTGGGATAATTATGTTTCAAACGATACTAATAGAAAAGAACCAACTGTTTCTCCACTACAAGCATCAGTTGAACAGCTTAGTGGATTACCACCGACACTCATCATAGTAGGAGAAAATGATGTTCTACGTGATGAAGGTGAAGCATATGCTCATAAACTGATGCAGGCTGGTGTTCCTACTACTGCAACACGTTACCTTGGTGCTATTCATGACTTTATGATGCTTAATCCAATTAGTGATACTCCTGCAGCAAGAGGTGCAATAGATCAGGCTTCTCATACACTTAAAGAAGTATTTTCAAAGTAAAAAACCCCCATATCTATTTTAATTATTAAAAAAACATTTTTTGTTTTTTAGGACCATATATTATTTTAAAAGTTTCTCTTTGTATGATGATGATCTAGGATAATTTGTATTCCACATACTACTGTCAGTACTAAATAGCAAATACATTCATTATAACAGATGTTCAGCATTACCATAATTTTACTTCTATCAATTTTTATACGGTATATTTCTATTTGTATTGAATCCGTTTCATTTTTGCTACCATTGAAAGGTATTAAATCTAGATTTTTT
>DASSVK010000094.1:0-8674 GCA_035706205.1 Nitrososphaeraceae archaeon
GTGATTTGAAATTGATATGTTATCACGATAAAACTATACTATTTAGTAGTATCCAAAATTTTATAAGTTGATTTGTTTAAATCCTCGAATTAGTATTAAATGATCCATCTAAATAAAATTTATAATATTGATTGTGTAGAATTTATGAACAAACTAATAGAGGAAAATACTATAAAAATTGATGCAATAGTTACATCACCTCCATACAACATTAATAAACCCTATTCTGAATATAATGATAGAAGAGACAGAATTGAATATTTGTCATGGTTACAAAAAATTGCTAAAAAAAGCATACAGATCTTAAAAGAAGATGGATCTTTTTTTCTTAATATTGGTGCCAGATCTACAGATTTTATGCTTCCTTTTGAAATATGTAAAAATTTTATAGAAGCAGGTTATAAACTACAAAATACAATCCATTGGATAAAATCAATTTCAATTGAAATAGATGACATTGGAAAAAATAACTTGATAAAAAGTGACTCTTCTATTGGGCATTTTAAACCAATTATCAGTAAGAGATTTTTAAGTGACCTTCATGAATATATATTCCACTTTACTAAAAAAGGAGATTTAGTTATTGATAAATTGGCTATAGGAGTAGTATATCAAGACAAATCAAATATAGGAAGATGGAAATCTGCTAAAACAGATAAAAGAGATAGAGGAAATATTTGGTTTATTCCTTATAATACAATTCAAGAAAAAAGACCTCATCCAGCAATATTCCCTGAAAAATTACCTCAATTATGCATTAAATTACATGGTATAAAAAAAAATACAATCATTTATGATCCATTTATAGGAATAGGTACAACTGCTTTGGCATGTATTAATTTAAATGTTAATTTTTTAGGCACTGAAATCGATAAGAAATATATAAGAATTGCCAATGAAAAAATAAAAGCCAGATACAGATATAATAAACAACAATAATAATATATCAGGATAAAACTTATCAAGCTTAAAAGATTTTTTAATGGATATTTTATGAAATTAATAAATAAATAAAAAATAATATATCTGTGAGTTTATTAGTTTATAGATATACTTATTTTTCTTCCATCAATTTCAATATCCTTATACTCAATTCCTTCTTTCTTTTCTTCAGATAAAACTACCGCTTTGACTCTAACCAAATAAGTTAAATCACTTATATATTTGGATAAAGAAGATATTTCATTTTTTTCCAAGTTAGTGATATATGCAGTTGAGAGAATATCTGTTGGATTATATGATTTTTCTTTACGTAATTGTTGTAAGTTCCTAGCCAAGTCACGTACTAAACCTTGTATAATTAGATTTTGGTCTCGGCTAGTAGGCATAAATATTATTAAATTTTCTTTTTCAGTATAAACATAATGATCTTTAATTGAAAAAGAAATTTCTAAATCTTTTTCATATATATCAACAGAAGAAGATAATGTTTTATCATAAATTAATTGAAATTTTTGAGAGTCTTTAAGAGTTTTAAGAACCTCTCTTTTGTCAAGCTTTTCAAATTCTGCCACAACTTTACCTATATCAGATCTAACTTGCGGTGCAATGTTTTTTCGAATAATATTAATTGAAGGTAAAATAGGAAGATGGGTATTGAGCATTCCTAAAATTTTTTCTACGTTATTTGATGCATGAATTTGTTTGACTTTATAGGATTGTACATTCAGTTGATTTTTCAAAATTTCAGATATATCATCTCTGGATAGATCAATATTGAGGTGATCATAATTATAATTATCATCATTTTCCATGTTATTCTTCGAATGTAATGATGTTAATTTTTTCTCTGATAAGGAACATATTATTATTTCTGTTATTGGCCATCTTCGCTTAATCTTTGCTTTCATTCGTGCAGAATTTGCTAAAGAAATAATTGTTTTAATTTTTTCAAAAATATTCTCAAGTTCTTGATCTATTAGAGATGGTTCTAATTCAGGCCATTGACAGAGAAGTACACTGGATCTAAAAGAAGAAGAATCAAACTCTCTTAAATCTTTTATTTTAGTGAAACAAATCAAATAAAGATATTCTGTAATAAATGGAGATACAGGATGAAGAATAATATCAATTTTTTCAAGTACATAATCTAAAATTGAAAAAATGGTAAGTCTTCGATTTATTTGCTCAAGACTATCATTCCAAATATAATTTCTTGTAAGTGGTATATACGTTTGACTAATATTATTGATAATAAATTCTTCAATAGCTTTTGTTCCTTCATGAAATTTACAATTTTCAAATGATAAATTCACATTTTTAATTAAAGTTTGTAATACTGAAAGAAGCCATTTTTCTGGAGTTTCTAGTAGGTTATTACTAATAACCCAATTGAGATTATGCAGGTCTCTATCAAAATTATCTAGAATACTATTTTGTTTTAGATAAATATGTAAATAGTAAAGAGTACTAAGAATTTGATATGGTCTTGAGGTCATTTCTTTAAGACTGAAATTCAAAGCTTCTATAGGCGACGATTTCCAAACAAAATAGAATCGAATAAGATCTACTGCATTTTTTTCAAGCATTAAATTTGCTTCTATTACATTTCCAGCACTTTTACTCATTTTATTACCTTTTTCATCCAATACATGTCCTTGAAAAAGAAAAGACTTGAATGGAGCGATAGGTTCATTGTTTAATATTACATTTTGCATCAATAAAGAATATGACCAACCTCTAGTTTGATCTATTCCTTCGGTTAAAAATAATGCAGGAATCAATTTTTTATAATCATGCTCATTAAATGATGCAAAAGGAGCAGCTCCACTGTTATGCCATGTATCTAATACATATTGCTCTCTTGTCATTAAGGAATTACATTTTGAACAGTTTATTTGTACTCGATCTATCCATGGTCTATGTAATTCGAAATGCTGCTTATCGGTATAGGAGGAAATATTGCTATCAGAAATAATATTTGTTTCATTAAAATTATCTTTTTCTTTCAGTTTAAAAACTACATTTCTTTTTTCATCTCTAACAAGATTAGAAGATCTAGTTACAAGATCATCTTTATGCGATAATAGTTCTTTTTGTCCACAATTTGAGCAACTCCAAATAGGGATAGGAGTTCCCCATATACGTTCTCTTGATATACACCATGGTACTTTTTCTTTTATTATTTCAATAAATCGATTTTTAGGAGCGTCGAAAAAATATTCTACATTATTTGCAGCCTCAAGAGGTTTATCATCTAACTTATCAATCATATAAAAATATTCTCGTCTGGCTAACCAAACAAGTTTATGATGAGAACGCCAACATGTTGGATATTGATGTTTTATCTTGCCAATTTTTACACTAGCCTTTATTTCTTTCATTATTTGTACAATTTTCTCATCAGTATCACGAACAAAAGATCCACTAAATACTCCGGCTTGATCTGTAAAGATTACTCTGTCATCAATTGGAACAAAAATAGGAATGTTTTTCTTTTTTGCGATATTGAAATCTTCTTCACCGTTAGCTGGAGATAAATGAACTATTCCACTACCTGTTGTTATATCTACGAAATCTTCAGCGACCACAAAATGAATTGATTCTGAATTTGCTAGTTTTTTAAGTTCTGGAATTAAATCTAATAGTGGATGTATATAATATTTTCCTTCCAGATCCTTACCTTTTATAATTTTATTAATTTTAAAAGATTCTATATGTAATTCGTTCATTAGTTCTTTTAATCTAGCTTCTCCTACAATCCAGATTTGGTTATTTATCTCTACATAAACATAATTAGCATCAGGGTTTACTCCTACAAGTTCATCAGTAACTAATGTAAATGGCATTGTAGTCCAAACTATCAGGTATACATCTTCATTAACTAGTCTTACTTTATAATAAAATGAAGGATCTTCAACAGTTGTATATCCTTGGTTTACTTCAGAATTACTAAGAGAAGTTTGACAGGACGGACAAAAGGCTACTACCCGAAATCCTTCCTGTAAAATTCCATTATCCCAAGCAGTTTTGAGATATAACCATTCTCTTTCGATATAGTTATCATGAAATGTCCAATAACCATTCTCATAATCAAAAGACATTCCTAGTAATTCATCTACTTCAATCCATTTTTTGTTGTATTTTCCAACGATGGATTTACATGTTTCAACAATTTTTTGTATTCCTACTTTGTTAATATTTTCTGTCTTATTTCCTGTTAATTCTAATTCTTTTTCTGCCTGTAATTCCACAGGTAAACCTTGGCTATCCCATCCAGGTCTAAATATTACTTTGTTCTGTTTTAGGGTATAAAATCGAAACCATAAATCCTTTATTATTCGTCCTCTTAAGTGACCTACATGAGGCTCTCCATTCATGGTTGGAGGACCATCAACATAACCAATGATTTCTTTATTATGACGATTATCTATTTCTTTTTTAATAAATTCTTCATACTTGATTAATTTCTTGTAATTACGTATCTCATTTTCAATAATTTTAGGATCGAATTGTCCATGAAGTTCCATAAATATAAGAAGATGATGTTATTGAACCATTCTTTATGTTTTTGGATAAGGATGTTTTTGATTTATCAAAATGACTACGACTATGACTTTTATCAAAAAAAGACATAGTATCATAAAATAAAGAAATTTTTTATTTATTAACCTAAGATTTTTATGGAATCTATTATTCTTTCAACTATTGGTAAGTCTTTATCAAAATTTTCTAATGTCGATTGATAAGTTAATGTGAATAAATTTCCATCAACGATAGAAAAAATTTCCATAATTTTACCTTCAAGATCATTTTCTTTATACTTATATTTTACAATATGAAAAGATGAAGGATTAGCATCTATTGTATACTTGTTTAGATTTTTTTCTAATACTTCATAAACTTTATAGCCAGAAGAAGAAGAAGAAGACTTGCCAAATTTTTCGGATTGCTCTAAAATCTGCTCATTTGTTAATTGATCAGAATTTGCAAGTGATGAAAAAGAAATTCCTATAAAAGAGAATGGATTGTTTTTAATTAATTTAAAATCCAAAACATGAAACTTTGATAATTTCTTTTCTACTTCCCAATTAGGCGGATGTTTAAGTTCAAATTTTTTATTTGAAAAAGTCAACCAATCTGCTGTTTCAATTTTACTACTATTAAGACTGCTAATATTATTAATAGAATCAGAATCAATATTTTGACCAAAAGATAAAAAAGAAATTCCAGAACTCTTAGCAAATTCTAAATCAAGTGAAAGAATGGTCAGAAAAATTAATGGTGATGATGATAGTAGAATTATGATTTTTATATAATTAAACATATTATATGATATAAACCAAGAATACTAATATTCTTTTATATTTACAAATAGAGTATATGTTTAAAATATTGATTGATTAATTGATTAATTTAACTATATATAATTAGACATAAAATTAATTTGAATGGTTATCGTTATATAAAAAAAATTAATTTATTGTAAATGGTAGAGGTCAAAAGAGATACTAAAATGGATATTAATATCTAACTAATGTATCCCATATTAGATTTCCTATTTTGAGGATATATCAGTCCTTCATCCTGTTCTTCAGTAGGAATACTTTGAGGATATTGTCCCGATTTTGCCATTATCTGTTGTTCTAAATTTTTAATAAGAATTTCTGTATCTTTAGACCTCTTATTCATTTCATCCATATTGATTTTAATTCCTAAGATTTTATTCAAAATTTCTAAAAGATTTTTTGATGCTTTTGCATCAATTACATATCCAGAAGTTTCACCCAACAAACAGGTTCCTTCTATTCCGCGAAGTTTTCCCAATCCAAGTATTAGACCATTCATTCCTGTAATATTTCCATTATCAAGAGTTGAAATATCAAAAGATCTAAAAGATTTTACAATGTCTGGATTAGTAGCTGTTCCATAAATTTTTGGTTCATTTACAAAAGTACCAGTAACATATGATGCTAGTGAAAAAATATTTGAAATCTTGAATTTTGCAATTAAATCTAAAAGTTGTTCAGATAATATATATTCTGATCCTGGAACTACCGGTTGTGAGTCACCAGTTAGAAGAAGTAGATCATTTGAAGAAGAAAATAACGAGCCACCATTAGCTAATTTTAATGAATCGTTTGTTGATTTATTAGAATCATTTACTGCAGATTGATCTGATTGTATATCTAGTTTGCTAGGATTTTTAATTTGTTTTTTGTTTATGCTAGTAGTATTATTATTTGTCTTGACATAATAAAGACTATTTTTCACTATATTAGTTGTTCCATCTGATTGTATTACTACCTGAGGTGAGAAATAACATGAAAAGAGATCAGCCATATGAATAGCATCAAGTTCTTTTATGAGATAATCAACTGCTAATTTACCTACTAAACCTGTTCCAGGAAATCCACAGATTAATTTAGGTGAGTTTAATGAGGGTAATTTTTTTCCTGAAAAAACTATCTCTATCGGTTTTGACATAGAAAACATATATTCTTCAAAAGATATTCTATTCTTTCTTTCTTTAAATGTTCCGGGTTGGCATATATATAGAGGATTGAATGAAATTAGTTTTTACTAGCAAGAAATAATAATCAAGTAAGGTTTATTGATTGTAACATTTTTAATAAAAATATTGGATCCTCCTGGATTAATATTAATAAATGACGATATGATCAAAAAAATTTCAGTTTCCAGAAAAATTTCATCAAGAAAAGGAGATAATGGAATTGTACTGGTTGTAGGAGGAAATAGAATCTATCATGGAGCTCCGATTTTGGCATCAATAGCAGCGCTACGATCTGGTACAGATTTAGTATATACAGCCATTCCTAGTATCAATGTCGAAGCAACAAGATCCTTTTCACCTAATCTCATAGTATTACCTCTATCTGATGTAAAATTAACAATGGGTTCAGCATCAAGACTAATTAAAACACTTCCAAAAAAAGTAGATTCAGCAGCAATTGGAATGGGTATGAGTGTCGCTAAAAAAGAAGCATTAATCAGTTTAATAGAGAAATTATTAAAGAATGGAACTAAGCTTGTACTTGATGCGTCAGCATTAATACCAGAGATATTGCCCAAAATAAAGGAAACAGGCTGTATTATTACGCCCCATGGAGGAGAATATACAAGAATTTTTGAAACGGAATTAAAAACTCATCATAATAATGAAAATGAACAAATTGTAGATGTTTTAAAAAATGCAAAAAAATATGGAATTACAATTATTCTTAAAGGCTGGAAAAATATTATTTCAAATGGAGAGCTAACTGCAGTTATTGAAAGAAGTACACCTGCTATGACAGTAGGCGGAACAGGAGATGTCTTAGCTGGGCTTGTAGCAGGATTTTTTAGCAAAATGAATTCCTTTGAGGCAGCCTGTACAGCTGTTTATTTTAATGGACTTGCAGGAATGATGGCATATCAGAAATTTGGATTACATATGGTAGCAAGTGATTTACTTGATAATCTTCCACAAATAATGAAAAAATTTGATCAAATAGAAAATAACTAAATTATTAATAATATTTTTAGTATTGATATTACATGTAGAAAGAATAACAATATTATTATTACTTAAGTTAGTTTATTATAATCATATTTTAAAAGCCATAGCCTACTAAGAAATTAGTATATTAACAACAATAACAGACCATGGCTGATCTGGGAAGTCTTTTTTTGTAGCTGTATATTTCAATATTGTATTGATAATTATTACATTTAATAATTGGAGATGATTTAGTCAATAGCCAAAGCCATATCTATTATTTGCTCCATTGCAGTAGATATGGCTATGGCTAATTTTGTGACCAGAGGTGTTGATTAGATTTAGGTTTAGGTTAATATTTGATAGACTACAGGATATTTAAAAATATGTGAACTATGTTAATTGTTGTAATTGTTATTGTTATTATCATAGTCTTTCTATTATAATTAATGAAGAATTGAGATAAACATTTGGCAAAAGATAAATGATAAATAAATCCCTTGTTAATAATTGACCATATTAGCTATAGCGATTTGATAGAATTTTTTACCAATACAATAGGGGAAATATAATATGTAAAAAATCAAATAATAAAAATTAAGGATCTTCTTTTTTGCAATGGAAAGGTTTATTCTTTCATTTTTACTTGTTATTTATTATTAATCGCTCTTTCTACCGCCGCCACCGTGAGATGCTTTTCCACCTTTACTTGCAACTCTTTTTCTTGTCTTTTCATCTGCTGATGCTAATCTTCTATTATCATTAGTCATTGTAAGTTACCATTTGTTTCATAGTTAATAATAGTTCATTAACTTGGTTAATTCGATAAATTAGTATAATGAATAATTCAAAGTTTAAAAAATAGTAAAGTAAAACTCTACAATTGTAAATAAAAGTTATTTACTATATTTATTTAATCTATATGGCCAATGTTTGGGATTGTTATTAGCCCAATCCAATGAAATGTTCTTTATTAATAATGAATAAATACTATATCCAATTATTAAAAAAAAAATTCCTATTGAAATTATAATTAAAGATGTAATAAATAAAATATCTTTTTTATAATAATTATTATTATTACTATATTGTTACTATTCTTTCTATATACAATCTCTTTTTTTTCTTACATCTTGGACATTGAATAACTTTAGATACATCTTTTAAAATAGTTGCAAACCACCAGCATGACTCACATAATACAAATCTGCAATTATTTTTATCATAATAGTATTT
>DASSVK010000095.1:0-3087 GCA_035706205.1 Nitrososphaeraceae archaeon
ATTGATAATACTGGCTATAACAGTAGGCTTGACATTTTGATTGTTGTTAGTAATTTATTATTCATACTAAAATATTAAAAATTGGAGATAATTTATTAAAGCCAAGCCCTCTTTGGAGAATAGTCAGGGTAATAATATGTAGAGGACTATAATATTGTATCAGGGATAGCCATATATACGTGGCTATGTATTCATATTGCTAATTATGGTATATAAAAAATCATTTTAATTTAAGATTATGGCCTAATTGATATGATATTCAATCACTAATAATCAAATAGTATTTGAGAATAGTATTAGTGTTAACTTTATTTTATATATATTTATAAATAATATTTTTATTTAGTAAATTATATCTTAAAATATAAAGATATAGATATTCATAACAATTTAACAAATGTATTATATTAGCACTTATTCCAAATCCGGAATTAGACAAAAGAATCAAATTTCTGAAATAGACTTACAGGATAAATATCAAATATGGATAGATTTAGAAGACCCTACTTCAGAAGAATTATCTCAAATTCAAGAAATATTTCTCATTGATGCTAATATTCTAAATCAATATGTTACTGGATTAAAAAAACCTGGAATACGAGTTTTACAAAATTACACATTCACCTTATTGTTAAGCATAAGATTTAAAACTTTACAGATTATTGAAACAGAAGCAGTCTATATACTTATTGGCAAAAATTGGTTAATAACAATCCATTCTTCTAAAATTAAACTAAAACAAATTATAAGACAAATATTAGAAAATGATAAAGAGGTAATTGAATCATCAATTGATATCTTATATTATAATATTTTAACAAAAATTGTAGATGAATATGAACAAGCACTTACAGCAATAGAAATAGCGATGACAGATTTAGAAGAAAAATCTTTGTATCGTCCTTCTAAACAAATATTAGTACATCTAGAGGGTTTATCACGTCAATTAATCATTCTTAGAAGATATTTCTGGAAATTACGAGAAATTTTTAATTTTTTACTTTATTCAGAAAAAGAAAAAGAAAAACAAATACAGACAAAATACTTGAAAATTATTTATGATAATGCAAATGATTTATTAAATTTAATTGAATCTCATAAAGATACAATTAATTCTATACGAGAACTTTACATTGCCTATGTGTCATTGCAAATGAATGATACAGTAAAAACATTAACAATATTCTCTGTTATACTTTTGCCTTTAACTTTTATTACTGGTTTTTATGGTATGAATGGAATAGATTTAATAAATTTCTATTCTGTACCATCAGGTTTATTTTTAGTTTTAATAACTATGGGAATAATACTTGTAATATTAATTATATTCTTTAGGAAAAAGCAATGGATTGCTCAGAAAAACTATTATGATACAGAAAAAGACTTAAACAAGGTAAAAAAGGATTAATAAAGAGCCTAAACAATCAATCATATTATGTTTTTAAAATTAATATAAAATATTTTACATAACTTTAGCCAAGTATAGCTCAATATTCCAAGGTAATTATAGTTTCACAAAATAATTAAAAAAATAGACATCAAACAGAATTAACTTATTCTATTAGCTAAAACAATGAAAATTATTCCTATTGCTAAAATGAATATGGTCAATACAATCATTGCAAAAACCTGGCTAGAAGTTGGAGAGTATAGAATAACTGCCAAACCATATAAACTAGTCAAGATAAAAAAAATCCCGAGTGCATATCCTAATTTTTTTCTAAAATTTGACAATCCTCTTTTTTGTTATCTCTTTTGGTATATGAAATTTATTCCCGTTTTACTTTGAATTTCAATGATATCCTCTAGAAATATCAATACAATTCCTCTTTTTATTAATTTCATTTATTTTATCTTATATCGGAGAATTTAATTCGTATTTTAAATTGTTCTTGTGATTGTATCCTATTTTTTTACTCACTCATCAACTTCTTTTAGTTTTTTAGAAGTTTGTTTTATTAGTTTCTGTTCATCATCTCTATTTTTTCTTCTTTCTTACCATTTTTTGCAGTGTTCACTTCTTATTTTTCTTTTATAGGAGACTCTTCATTATCTTCCATTCAATAAACTTATCATTCCACCATAACCTCTAAGGATATTGTTGTTATCGTTACTAATTAAACCATGATTTTCATGTATTCCAAAATTGAAACTGAATTTTTGGAAATAAAAGATCAACTCTTAAATGATATTGACTAATAGGCTTATGAATTATAATTTAATATTGATATTAAAAAAAATGTGATACAAATATATAATTATAATAGAATTTAAATATATAATAAAATTATACAATATATTTTCTTGTACTAATACCCTTTTGAGTTCTAATTTAAATAAATATCTTCATATAGGTATAAAAAACTTTAATAACTTATGTAACTAAAAATATTTTCTAATTTAATCAATTTAGAAAGTTATATATGTCATCATGAGCCGTTTATCAAAATTAAAGGATCTTACGTTGTCCTACTAATTGTTTTAAATTTACACTTCCGTTTCATCAAAATAGTCTTGGCTAATTTCTTTATAAAAAGGATTTCTCAAACTTCTAAATTATCACTTTTTAGAGAAAGTTATAATAGTTGTATTATTTTGGATTTGTATAGAAGCAGGAAAACAACATCAAAAACTAAAATACTTCTTATCTTATTTAAATAACATATTGACAACAATCAATATTCCAAAGTGGAAGATTTCTGGAGATTGGTTTGATGTATGTAAATGTAACATTCCTTGTCCTTGTATATTTGCTCAAACTCCAAGTTATGGTGACTGTGATGGTGTTTTGGCTTATCATATTAACAATGGCAATTATGGTGAAACAACTCTTGACGGATTAAATGTACTGGCATTATCAAGTTTTGAAGGTAATATCTGGACAGGTAATACAAAAGCAAGTATTGCAATTTTTTTTGATGAGCAAGCTAACCAACAACAACGGGAAGCTTTACAGATGATTTTTAGTGGAAAAGCAGGCGGTTTTATGGCTCAATTTGCAAAGCTTATAGGAGAACATCGTGGGATAAATTTTGCTTCCATTAAGTTTCAAGTTGCTGATGACCTTTCTTATTGGAGTGCAGAAAT
>DASSVK010000096.1:0-7942 GCA_035706205.1 Nitrososphaeraceae archaeon
ATATTAATTTTTTCAATTTATATCATAATAACATATTATTTATAATAGTATAAAAAATAGTATAATAAATTATTAGGTAAGTATAGCCACATGAAACTACTATTAATTTAAATTATATTATATACATAATTTATTTAGTAAAAAACTAATATATATATATTATTTAATTATAAATTGGCAAAATATTTTTTTGATATATCAAATATTAAGTTATTTATTAATGAAAAATAAATGATAATATAAACTTCCAAATAAAATATAATTTATATTTTATTTATGATAATTATCTAATAAATATAATTGAATAAATACGATTATAATATCTAATTGGAAAAAAATAAAAAATTAGTGGTTATAATAAGACCTTTCTATCTTATTTATAAAATTAAAGTAGTTCTGAATTGATTCATTATAGTATTTTTGTGCAATTTCTATTGATTTATTAAAAGTTTCTGTAGATCCCAATACAAATTCATTTAGTCTTCTTGTCGCATCAATTGTATTATCTGTAATATTTTGGTTAGCTTTGTTATATACATCAGCATATCTTTCTGGTATCATAAAAGTATTCCAATTTGATTTAGATGTATCATTAATGAATTTTGATACTACTGATTGATAATTATTAAGAATATTCTTTTGTAATTCATTATAGTTGTTGGAGATAGATTGAATTGTGTTAATGGTCTCTTGTTGATATCTGTTTGTAGTATCTATACTTTTATCAAGGATAGCTTTGTTTGTTTGTTGGTATTCATTAATACTATTTGAAACTTCGTTTGTAGTATTGGAAATAGTTGATGTTGTATTCTTTAGATATTGATTTTGTTGATCTAAAAATTTCTCTGTTCCTTCTTTTATATTGCTCCCTTGTCTTTTATTTTCATCTTTTAGATTTGACATAGTAGTTACTAATTTTCATATATGCTAGAATATAAATTCTAATAAAGTAGAAAATTTAAATTAAATTTTTGATAGTATAATATCTAATAATTACCAGATGTAAATTAATATTAAATTTTATTAAATTTTATTTAGTATCTTCTCTCATAATTATATCTTTTTTTAACTGTATTTAACAAAGTAAACAAATATCGATAATTTTTAATTCATGAATAGTTAATTTGTAATTTTTTGCTAGTTTCCTGTGAGGTTCTTAGCTCCTTCACTGAATTTAGAGCAACCTTCGCTAATTTTTCTTGAGTATCTTGCTCTGCTTAGTTTGCGGTTTGACCTGCTCTCTTCGTAGTTTGGTTAACCGATTATCATGCATCGTGCATGGTTTAATTTAATTTGCAACTTCTCCTTTAGAATACATATTTTCAACTACTGTTATTATTCCTACTAATGCAATTAAAGCAAATTCAAGAATAGATAAAATTGTTATTGTAAGATAAATTTTTGAATTCATATATTTTTTAGTTAAATATGATACATGATAATTGAATCAAGAAATATAAAAAAATCCATAATTTTATTGTCTTGGCCTTAACATTTGTAGTAGAGAAATATGTAATCTACAAACAATTTATAGCCTGGCTATGACATAATATGAAATTCTGTACTTATCTAGAGTTATTTTGACAGAAAAACCAGACTAGAGGACATATATATACGGATAACATAAGAGCCTCAATGGCTCTATTCTTCTTTTGTTATTTTTGTTTTTGTTCTTTATCTTTTTTAAACATAGTATTATACAAAGTTTTCAAAAAATATGCAAATTATGCTTAAAATTTATTACTTTTAAGACTATTAAATTAAATTTTGATTATTACCATGAATTTATCTAATAAATAGACGCAAAATTTCTGATTGAAAGATAATAGATAGTTTATCATATATATCAATACGTCACATATGTTGAAAATTTAAATTTATAAATGGATTCTCTGTTTTTTCTTTGATGAAATTATTTGCTATCTATAAATTTTATTCTAAACATAGAGATATAATTTCATTTAACAAAAACATTATTATTGCGGCAATTATAAACGCAATTGCGAATATTTTTATTTTAAATTATGTATCAAAAATATATAATACAAATTATTTACTTATATCAGTTTTTTCTTTGGTAGCAGATTTTTTGATTTATAATTTTTGTTTTATTATATTTTATCTTATAGATAATAGATCTAAATATGTTAATCCTGCAGATGGAAGTAAGAATAACCAAAAAATTAAACAGGATTTAAAGAAACTAATAACTATTATTGGTTTTGCAGAAATTTCTTACCTTGCTACTAAATTTATTTCAACTTTTATAATTTTTCAATCACTCTCTTTTGATCCTTCACTAATCTCGATTATTACAACTGTGTTAGCATGGATAATCTATATAATAATTGCAAATATAATGGCAAGAAAACAAAAACTATCAAGTTAGATCCTAATATTTCTTAGATAACAAAAGTTTTGTTCTGCTTTATCTTTGGATAATTTAGCCGCAATATTCTTGGTATTGAGAATCTTCATCTTGAAAAGGGAATTAACTTGTAAGTAATAATGATTGATTTTTTGATGAATTTTTTCTATCCTTTCTATAGGTACATCTTCTTCTTCTAATTTAATAGATTCTATTGTTGTTGTAACTCCATGATTAATTCAAAAGACAATTCTTTTCATCATATAAATTTTTTAAAATTTAATAAAAAATTTTGTGTTAAATTTTTAACCATTAACTGATATTATCCAATTTATCTTCTATTATTATTAATTGTTCTAAAATACTTAATTTTAATTTAAAATCTAAATACGTAACAAGATCTATATCATGTTTTTTGAATAAAATATTGATGATATTGTCTTAATATTACTGCTTTCTGCTTTGAAATAGTGGGCTGAACCAATATTTCCCATTTTTTCCAATTTTTCAAAAATAGAAGGGATCTAAAATATCAAAGGAATTTTTTTCAGTGGTATAAGTGGAAGGATATTGATTCTTATTTTCTAATTGATCATCAGTAGTCATTTAATCCTTGTAATATAACAAGTAGTTAAAAAACCTAATAAAGTTATATTTCGAAAATTAAAAGAATAAAAAAAAGTATCTATTGATTAGAAGAAGATCTTTCTATTTTCTTGAGAAAGTTAAAGTAGTTCTGAATTGATTCATTATAGTATTTTTGTGCAATTTCTATTGATTTATTAAAAGTTTCTGTAGATCCCAATACAGCATCATTTAGTCTTCTTGTCGCATCAATTGTATTATCTGTAATATTTTGGTTAGCTTTGTTGTAAATATCTGTATATCTTTGTGGGGATGAAGAATTATTTCTATAAGATTTAGATGTGACATCTAAAAATCTTGATATTACCGATTGATAAGTATCAAGAAGATTCTTTTGCAATTCTACAAAATTGTTTGTTATTGACTGGAATGTATTAATAGTGTTTTGTTGATATTTGCTTGTTGTATCGATACTTTTCTCAATAATTTCATTGCTTGTCTTTTGATATTGATTGATATTCTCATTGAATTTATTAGTTGTATCTGAAACATTGGATGTTATATTGTCTATCTGTTGTTTTTGTTGGTCTTTAAGTTTCTCTGTTTCATCTTTTACAGTACTATTATGTTTTTTATTTTCTTCTGTTGAGTTTGTCATATTAGTTATTAATTATATTCTTCTCTAACTTATAAGCAATAATAAATAAAAAAAAGCAATACTTAATTTATCATTTCAGATAATCAATTATTCATTGAGAAAGAATGAAAGGAAAAAAAGATATATTGACTCATCTATCTAACAATTACTTATAAATGAAAAAATTACAACAGTTAGAAAGAAAACAATTACATAATTACTAACTTTTATACAGATAACGATTGATATAATAAATTTGAGTATCAAAAAAAAACAAATATCTTAAAAGATAGATTGCATATATATAATTTATAATTGAATAAAAAAATAAGATTAAATTCCTTCAGTATAAACTTTATAATTACAATAATAACAATTTCAATTTCTTTTTTTTCATATATTAGCATGTATAATATTTTATCGATAGATGGTAAAACATCTTCTTTACCAAGTGATTTTTATATTTCAGAATGTGATAAGGTAACAAACATTACTTCTTCTTCAAGGGGGATGGTACATGGAAGCATAACTAATGACTGCTTAAATGGAGGTAAAGGCAATGACATTTTGTATGGCGATTTAGGTTACGATATGTTAAATGGAAACGAAGGCGATGATCAATTAATAGGTGATTCCGGATTTGATAAATTGTATGGTGGAATAGGAGATGATGATTTAGTTGGTGGTTTAGGAGATGATCTTCTTGATGGTGGAGATGGAAATGATGTACTTAAAGGAGGTAAAGGTAATGATAAATTGATAGGTGGCAATGGAGATGATACCTTGATAGGTAATTCAGATGCTGATTTTTATATATGCGGTCCAGGAAATGATATAGCAGTTCAGTTTAACAATTTGGAAGGAGATAAAAAAACTGCGGATTGTGAAACAATAATAAGATGAAGGTTATAATAATTAATCATGTTTATTATGCTTAATTATAATATGTAAGATAAAAATATAAATTTTATAAAAAAAAATATCTTAAGAATTAAGGCAAAATATGGATTTCTCAACTCATAAAATAAATACAATAATAACAATAATCAATTTGAAATTTCATCATTTTTTAAAAATAGAAAAATATATAAAATTTGATAAATAAAATAAGTAATTGCAAGGATTATATTTCTATGACCCTGATGATTATTATAACAGATTTGATAAAAATTTTGGTCCATTCAAATATTGAGCTATTGGTTGGTTAACTAAAAAACTAAATTTTTTATATAAAACTAGCATGGCTTTTAGATAAAAAAGATTATATCTCTCTGCAGGAATTGCAATTCCTAATGGATCGTTTATTATTATTATTCAATATTCAGATATTAATATGAAATTCTAAAACTAGAATTATTATTAATTATTGTTGTTTCAAATTCATATGAATATTTTTTTTTCATATCATTATTTTTTTAATATATTATATTTTAAAAAATAATTATTGATACTAAAGATAGACAAATATGAATTAAGTTCTATTACTACTATTTCAATAAACAATCAATTGTTAATCCTTAGCAGCAAATAATAATAAAAGCAGATAAAATAAAAAATTATTAATTTATTTTATTTTATATTATTTTATTTTTTAAATACTTCTACATACTTTTGCACATTCATAACAAACTTGTGAACATTGTTTACAATGATCCTTATTATGTCTTTCACATTCTTTGGCACATACCTCACATACTTTAGCATGTTTCACAAATCTGCTTTGCATAACTACTATCACAGGACATGTATTTTGAAGCAAATCTATAAAACGTCTGCACAGTAAAAAAAGTTATGCATTTTAACATCATTTTTACATTCTCTTCTCTTAAGCATAGAGAACCACAATATTCACATGCCTTAGCACAGTGATTACAAGCTTCAATACATTCAGCATATTTTGGATTATGAAAAGTGCTTGTTGATCTAATATTTGAACTTATTATGATATACAATGTCATTATTTTATTAAACTGTTGAATACAATTATTGTTCTTAAATTAAAAATTTATTTTAAAACCATAGTCACATAAGAGAAGAGAAAGGAAGAAAATCTAATAAATAGTTATATTACATAAAAAACACTCATTGAATTCTATTTTACTTTACTATCATCCCATGTCGAAAAATAAAATGGAGAAATCTCAATAGCAACGGATTCACCACTTTTAGCAAGATTGATCAATTCCTTTGCCATTGGATGTTCTAAATTACCCAGATATTTCTTCATATTTTTTTCACAAATTAGAACAATACTGTCTATATCTAGAATAATGTCTACCTTTGCTTTTCCTCTTACTCCTTTATAGGGAATATTTGGATTATCCACACAAAAATACACGATTTTATTTTTTTCTAAATTCTTTTTTTTCTTTGAATATTTAGATGTTTCAATGTAGAATTTGTGATTTGATGGATCAAAATAATACCAGACAGGATGAATATTTGGTTCATCCTTTTCATCTAAACTTGCAAGATAGATATTTCTTCTTCCAGAAGTAAGAAATGATATGGTTTCATCCTCTGTCATTGGTCGACTGAAACCTGGTCCAGCATTCAATATTTTCATATTATATCTTTTTATAATATTATAATATTAAGATGTTGTTTAAAGGTATTAGATAACTCTTTCTAGAACCTACAGTACTCAAATCAATGAACAATATGTCTTCTTACCTACTTACTGTGCGAGAGAATCCATTATAAAATAAAAAAATTGAATATTATTTATTAATAGTATTATTAAGTTTCTAGAATTTTAAAGTTATGGGACAACCTTCTAACTGTCCTAAGATAATGAGTGATATAGAATCTATGATTAAACATGATTAAAAAATTCGATATTTTTTAGATATAAAGTTTAGAGTTATTGAAAATAAAATTTAGATATTTTAGGTATTATTAATTGGTATACTAAATGTAAATGTTGATCCATTAGTTTCTCTTCCGTCATAGTTCACACTATTATTATTTGCAGCCAATATCTTTCCACCATACCTTTCAATAATCTTCTTGGAAATGAATAATACCAAACCTATTCCTACTATAGGATTTAGTAGCGAATTTTGTAAAAAGTTTTGGCAATATCTCTGGATCTATACCTGTTCCTGTATCTTTTATATTAACTAGAATTTCATCATTATTTATATTATCTTTTTTTCTTTCTTCAACAATAACAATAATTCTACCTTCATTTGAAAAATTTAAGGCATTATTTAATAGATTATAAATAACTTGACTAAGCCTATTTCTATCAGCTTCTATAATTATTTCATCATTTTTGTTATCATGATGGAATTCATAATACAATTTTATATTCTTTTTATTTTCTAAAATCTTTTATTCACAAACTCTGTCATCTCTTTCAACAATTCTCCAAGATCAAATTTCGCTTTATTTAAAAAGTAAGAACCACTCTCAATCTTAACAATATTTGGGATTGATGATAAGAGAGTATGATAAAACTAATGATAATAAAAAATACATTGATAAAAACTAATATTCCTATTTTTTTACCAATTTAGATCTAATTAAATTATATATGGACATACGGTAATTATTAATATTAAGATAAAAGTATTAGTAATTAATGATAGCGTTACTAATTATTGTTTTCTATCTATTTGCTAGTTTAACAATATAATTTTTTGGAGTACAACCTTTACCTATTAATTGTTATAAAATAATTGATATATCATAATATGTAAAAAATTCGAGAAAATTTGATTAATTACCAAGTAAATTATTGTCATAACCAAGTAAACATAAGAAGGATTACGTTTTTACAATTATATGTATTCATATTAAAAAATTCCTTAATCGTGTATCTTTTTGCTTAAAAAGATAAAATAGATTAGAAATATTTTAGGAACTAAAAACATTATATGAAAAAAATATTTACTTGTTTAAGAATAAAGGACTAACAATTATGCCTACCAAAGTAAAAGATCCAATGATTGCAGCAACAAATACAGTATCTACTATTGATGCTAAAGGTTCTCCTACAACTGCTACAAATATTGCATATACAAGGATTATAAATCCAATCAAAGCAAATAGGCTAAAAATTATTGATTTAATAGCAAACGATGATGATCCTTTTTCTTTATCTTCACTTCCTGTTTCTCCTATAAATTCTGACATTTTTCCAAATATTTTATCCTTAATAGATTCACTTTTTCCTTGTCTATTATAATTATCAGACTCACTCGATGTATTTTCAGCCATTTCAAATATTATTCTATTTAATCGTATAAAAACAATTTTTGAATTTATTTCTAAAAATAAACTTTTTAGTAAAATCCATAATCTTCTGATATAAGTGATTATTGTATGTTAAATATAGATTTAGAAGG
>DASSVK010000097.1:0-16889 GCA_035706205.1 Nitrososphaeraceae archaeon
TGTAAAATCAGTAATTACTAGGACATTAATTATTTCCTTTTTAATAATATTCTATCCATATTATTCTTATTCTTATTTAGGATTAGATTATAATCTAGAAATGAAAAATAACAATTCTGAATTATTAAATAAAATTATAGAACCTAGCATTAATTACGTTAGCTTAAAAAATGATGATGATATAGATTTTGATGATATTGATGATCTAGATATAGTATGTTTTGAAAATGATGATGATATAGATTTTGATGATATAAATGACCATAATGTAATATTTCTTACTGATGATAATTAATACATAAACATAATTTTTCTTTTTATTTCTCTATTATATTAATTAGTTTGGTTTGATTCGAATTTAAATAAGGTTAAATAAAATTATTGATATTAGTATATGAATATAACATTGTCTTCACCAAATTATGATGATCTTGTTAATAAAGATAAAATAAATAATTTAAAAATTCATATTGACGAAGTTAACAAAATTGCTAATAAAAAAAATATTATTCATAAAAAAATTCAGCTTTGGACAAATGATAAGGGTAATGAGTATGCTATATCTTTATTATTTGATTCAGATCCAAAAATAGATAATGCATCATTTATCGCCTCAACTAATCCAAATGAGGAATACACACATCCAATTGCAGAAACAGATAATATTCAAAACTTGCAACATGGATGGAATTATACATTAAGAGAATTAATAGGAAATTATAAAAGAAATCGCTATCTAAAAGTCACTGGAGAAGGTCTTCAATCAATCAAATTAATTCCTTTTTATAAATGCACATATTGTAATAAAGAACTTTCTACAGAAGATGAACAAAAAAAACATGAACTCGTATGGCATATATAGAAAAAGTTTTGATACGAAAAAATTACCTTACTAGAATATTCTCTATACTATCCTCATTGAAATTCTAATGATAAATATCCTCTTAACATTTTTAATTGTCTGCAGATAATTATTTTCATAGTTATGGATAAAAATATGTACATTATAGAATGTTGAAAGGCACAAGAATTAGCATAGTAAAGAAATCAGAAAAAAATCAAATAAAATGGAAATTTTGTAAATTTCATACTATGACATATAGATCAATTAAAATAATCAGATTAGAGTTTGATTGGAATAACGCAATAAACAAAATGACAATTAAAGGAAATAAACTTATTTCTAGGTTAACAAAGTTTCTTTCAATTTCTAAAGTAAGCAGAATCGAAATACTAGTATAATCTACATGCTATATTTCCTTATAATAGTTATATAAGAAACAATTTAAAGAAATAAAAATTATCATCAGAATAAAATATACTAAATGTCTTCAATTGATAGCAAAGGGGAAAATGAATTTTATGATGATGAATCAAACATTGTTGGAAAATCTGAAGAAGATGAGGAAGAACAAAATAAACAATTAACAGATAAAATAAAAAAAGAAATCAGAAAAGATACTAATATCACAACTCAACAAAATGATAACAAATAGTATTTTTATTCTTTTATTATATTATTAATTAATATTTCACAATTATTATATTACTAGTTTTTTAATTATATCTTAGTATATGCTAAATTAAAGCATATATTTATACATCAATCTTTCTAGTTTTGGTAATTCGCGTCAAAAATACATTATTGGATACATCATCTTTATTACTATTATAGAACTACAAAATAATGACAAAATTAGATGACTACTCTCTATGCGCCATATTATCCTAATTGCAGAAAAGATAGTATCAAATTAAATTAGAAGATATTTTATATTATTCATCAATATTTATTAAATTATTTCTTATAGAAGTAAATTTATTTTTGGGAATAGAACACTCTTATTGGCTAAAATGGAATTTACTGAGTCTAGAATTGAATTGGTTGATTTTAAAGATAGTGATTTTAATAGCTTTAGCAGTACTCATTGGATTATTTAAAAATTACTACATCATCATTGGTTCTGTAATTACTGTTACATTATTTTTAATCCTAAAAAAAATCAACTATGCATTAGTATTGATTATAATATTTGGATTTTCAATACTAACAAGTACTTTAGTTTCAGAAATTACAAATATACAATTACTGCCTTTTCCTCTTTTAGAAGAAAAAGAAAAAATTTACCCAATTTATAGAGATAAGCCAGGTGGAGAATATTATAGATTTAACAATAAAAATCCAAATGATTTAAAACAAATTGATGAAAGAAAAAATAAAGAAATATTTTCAGAGAAAAATTCAGATGGAAGCTGGAAAGTAGGCAAGGGAACAACAAGAATTG
This sequence comes from Nitrososphaeraceae archaeon, assembly GCA_035706205.1. Lineage (GTDB taxonomy): Archaea > Thermoproteota > Nitrososphaeria > Nitrososphaerales > Nitrososphaeraceae > TH1177. The sequence goes on from DASSVK010000097.1 coordinate 2,286, forward strand.
ATATTTCTACAAAACAAGCAGGAGTTTTAAATCAGCAAGAAATGATGAAACAAATTGAAACATGGAATTTTAGCATATTAGATAAACAAGGTTACTGGTTATATCCAAGCGACTTCAAGAATATAGAATTTACTATAATATTCAAAATGTTGGATGCAGAAAAAAGAGATCAAGCTATTTCTGTAGTTTCTCGTTCTATTATACATGATAGTAAGGGAGAAAAAGAAATTAAGGAATATCCAAATGCTTATTGTGGCGGTTCAAGCTATCACAATAATATCTCAGAAGATGGCAAATTACAGATGAAAAAAGAACAATATCATGCAGATTATGTAATAGATAAACCTAATCAAAAAATAAATTTAGGAAATCTTTATAATAAAAAAATTGGATTTAAAGCAATAGTTTATAATTTCGATAACAATTCCAAAGTAAAACTTGAAAGTTTTGTCGATACAAAAAATGAAGGAAAGGGACCTTATATTAAAGTACATGAAAAAATTGATGATGGAAAATGGGGAATTAATTCTGAAAAAGCAAAAATGGATGAATGTGGAGCAATAACTAAAGGAGCAATTATATCATGGGGCTCTCCCAAGATAATTTTAAAGACAAATAACCTTAATTTTGATATATATGATATTGAAGTAAGGGAAATTATTCCTTCTTGAAAAGAGATAATATTGTAATATATGAGAGTTCATTTCTAATGAAACTTAATTCTGTATTGTAACATATCATAGTGTTAATTGAATCCATAGCATCATTCAAAGTTTGTTTTATTGGATTAAGTTTAATTTCCATAATTTGAAAATTTTTCATATTATATCCTCTAGTGCTCAAGTAATCTTCTTTAGTTTGATCAGTTTTACATCTTTGGCACCTCATTTATATCACGGTTTCCGATCATTTTAATAATATTTATTACCTTCTTCGTTCTTATTGAATTAATAGGTTAGTTTATCATATCTTGTTAAATGCATATGCTTTTTTTCTGCTTCACTATATACTTGTAATTATAATTTTTTTACACTCTGAAAAAATAGTTATGTTATAAATAATTAATTATTAAAACTACCTCTTAAAATACAATAAACTTATTATTTTAGATTACTATAGATTATTATGGGATCAGTATTTAGGCCAAAAGATTTTAGAAGTGGATACAAAAAAGTTATCGATAATTCTTTAAAAGATCTCCATCCTGATACTAAAGATGATGTCTATAAATTATTGAATGAATGGGAAGGTCAAACTTCAAAGGAAAAACTAATGAAAATAATCGGTCCAGAAAGAATGGAAAAGTTATTGAATGAAATTAAAAATCGAGATAATTTGACTGAAAATGAGAAAGAGGATCTGAAAAATATATTCAAGGATTCTTTGACCTTTGATTAAGGAAATATCTTGATGTTTATACTTGACCATAGAAAGAAATGATTAGACCATTACCTTAAATTTTACTTTAATTTTATTTTTTATAATCTCAATGAACTAAATTTCATCTATCTTCGCTAATTTGCATATATTATCTAAGTATTTAATATAATTTATTATATTCTACTTTTCATAACGAATATTCATATTCTTTAACAGTTGTTTTCTCCTAGTTCAGAATAATTTAAATAGCATTTTCCTTTCTTTATATGGACTTTCTGAATTATATTCTATTTTTAGTTCGATTAGTTAATATTATTTTACAATAAAATAACAAAAACTTTGAAAATGTTTCTGTTTTTTTATTAACAGATGTCAATGCTAGCCTATAATATTTTCTTTTATCAAGTGTTGTTATGAACAATCAGGATTTAAATTGCATCATGTTTGATGATGCAATTTAATAGATGAATTATTATAAATTAATTATGATAATATTTTTAACGGTATTATCATAATAATATCTATTGTCTATAATACTTTTCTTACAACTATTAATAAATTTAAAATATATTATTCATCATGGCAAATATCATAAATAATACAGACCTTAATAAAATCCAAAATACTATTGACAATGGAAAAAAGAATATACAATTCTTACGTAAACCAGTCAAACTGCAAGGAGAATGGAATCTTGACTCAAAATATGGATATCAATTTAAAACAGAATTAACATATGAGAAAGGAAAACAGTCTATCGAAATAGACTCACCATCATTTTTAGGTGGAAATGGCAATAGAGTAGGACCAATGGGATACTGTATTGCAGGAATTACTTCCTGTTTTATTGCTACATTTGTAAGCGTTGCATCAAGTCAAGGAATAGTATTTAACAAATTAAACGTAAATGCAGAATGCAACATTAATTTTGCAAAAACTTTTGATATTGCAGATGAACCTATTACAGAAAGTATTAATTTTTATATTGATGCTAAAAGTGAAGACATGAAGATAGATAAACAAAAACTTCAAGAATTAGTAAGTATGGCAGAAGAGCGATGTCCTGCTATTTACAGTATGTCTCATGTAATAAAAGTCAATGCAGCGGTAAAATAAATAAATAAAAAGAAACATTAAACGATAAACTAAAAGGTAAATATCAAAATAAGTTTCAAAATATTTATAGATTATGTCAATAAAATTCTATAAAGTCTTTAAAAAGCATATGCCCCTTTGAGCCTGCATTAAATCATATCTATCAAATATATTTGATAAAGAATAATAATCATATGTTTTAATTTTAGTTGAAGGAAGCTGTAATCTTTGATATTGATGGTGTATTAGTCAATTTTATGTCATTTCATTATAAAGCTATGAGTATTGCAATTAAAGAAATAACAAATATTGATTTAGATAAAAGAACTTTTTATTTGCTTGAAGGTATGCCTGTTGCAGAAATGGCATTAGAAATACTCAGACTTAACGGTTACAGAATTAATAAATGCGATTTACAATGTATTGGAGAAAAGATTGCACAAAGAAAAAAAAGATATTTAAAAAAATGAATGTAATTCCAAAATCTTATGACAAAGTAAAGGAGTTGATAAATAACGAATTAAATAATGGCTTTTAAGCAATCGTAAGCGGTTCTTCTAAGAACGAAGTTGAAATGATTATTGATAAAAATTTTGGAAAAGATAAATTTAATGTAATAATTAATGGTGATGACTTTGAAGGTAGAGATAAACCTGATCCTGCTCCATTTAAATCAGCAATAAATAAACTAAATATCAAATATTCTTCTAATCACATAATAATAGTCGAAAATGCACCATTAGAAATCATGGCAGCAAATGCAGCAAATATTCCATCTATTGTTATATTAAATAACTCACCTCTTGATGCATTGGACTTTACAGGTCTAATTTCAAAAGATAAATTATTCAAAGACATTAAATCAGCAAGAGATTATTTAATAAACTGATATTATTCTCACAATTAAATGTGTATACATATAAGAGATTTATATATTGGATTATCTAGGTTGGATAGAAACCCATATTGCATAATCCTCTTTACATATTTGTGCATATTATAAGCAATACATCTGAATATGAGTTTCTTTTTTTTGTTCTTAATCTTGATTTAAATAGTATGTAATCTTTTAAATTTGTCTTTTAATTCGTTAAATTCTTCTTTTTTGTATCTATTACAATATCTGTAGTAACTTATTCTAGATATGTATAGTTTACTCTAAATATATAGATATTATCATTATAAGCTCTAGCTGTAAGTTTACTACGTTTTGAAGGCATAGATTTTAGTACAATCCATTTATCTTTCAGGATCATACATTTTAGCAATATTCACATTAGTAATAATGGACTTGTGTCTAAATTATTCCCAATGGAGTCTCACGATTAGGTAAAGGAAACGTGCTGTCAATTATCATAATATCTTTATCAGTCAGTTTCCAGCCCATACCTCCGCTATTCTCTTTAACTCGTTCTGGATTAATAGTCTTTGGAATTGTGAAAAGACATGGATCTCGCGTAAGGAAATTAAGTGCAACTTGTCTAGGAGTACGATTATGTAGTTTAGCAATTTCTGCTAACACTTTTCCTCCACGACTTTGGTAAGATGGAAAACTTCCATGTCCAAATGGAGCATATCCTACTACAGCTATTTCTCTCTCTTTACAATATGGAAGTAAGCGTTTCTCAATTCCACGATCACCTAAATGATAAAGTACTTGATTACATGCAATTTGCTCATTTTTAAGTGTCTGTTCAGCTTCCTTTAGCTCTTCCAAGTCAAAATTGCTGACACCAATAAATCGTATTAAACCTTCAGACACAAGCTTTTCCATTGCACGCATTGTTTCACTAATAGGATATCTACTAGGCCAATGAAGTAAGTACAAGTCAAGCCAGTTTGTCTTTAGCCGTCTTAAGCTCATTTTACAAGCCTTTATAGTTCCTTCATAAGAGGCGTTAGAAGGTAGGACTTTACTAGTCAAGAATACTTGGTCTCGTAGCTCAGCAATGGCTTCAGCTACTAATTCTTCTGCACGTCCATGGCCATACATTTCTGCTGTGTCAATATGAGACATCCCTAGATCCAAGCCTAATCTTAGCGTTTTTACTGCTTGTGATTCAGTATCATGATAACCTTCAATCATCCATGTACCTTGGCCGATCAGAGGAACTTTAACACTGGTCCAGCCAAATTTTCTTTTGAGTAAATTTCTATCCAACGATATATCTCCATTAATAATACAATATTTAGACAATGTTATATAAGATATAAAACAATTTAAAGTGAAAATTAAAGTATTATAGATCTATAATTGATCTCATTTTCAGCCTACTAGTCGATAACGGAAAAAATCAATAGAATACTTTTAATAGAACAAATTATAAAAAGCCATCAATACATATTTATTTTATTATTTATATGGCTTACGTTATCATTATGTCATTTGGTATAGTTGTAAATTGCAACCTGTTGGTTATAGTTAATTGTAGTCTAGAAGTTATTACAATTTTAGGTTGTGGTAAGTAAATTTCTCAAATTCCTTAATATTATGATTTAAAATCTTTTTCGCTCACCACTAGTGAATATCTATAATTATTAAATAAGTTGTAAAATAGAATATTCTATGGGTTCTTTTGATATCGATTGGAATGATGTTATTAAAAAAGAAGCAAGAGGAATTAATGATGAGGATTTAGGTGAAGTTAAAGAGGTTAAAAGTAATTATGTACTAGTTCAAAGAGGGATAATTGATAAGAAAAAATTCTACATTCCAAAAGATCAAGCGGAAAGTTATGATGGTAATGTTTTAAAATTTAGACTTTCTGAATCAGATTTGAGTAAATATCAAAATGAGCCATCTTTTCAAGAGGATAGAATGAGTATTAACAAAATAGAAGAAGAAATAACAGTTCAAGATGCAGATTTTAAAAACAAGGCACAAGCAGTAAAAAATAAAGAAGTAACTGATAACGAATCACATAATGCTGACTATAATTCTGAAGATATAATTAAAAAAGAAGCAAGAGGATTAGGCGATGATACTGATTTTGGTGAAGTTCAAGAAATTTTAGGAGAATATATAATAACACAAAAAGGTAATGTGGCCAAAGATAGATTCTATATTCCAAAGAATTTAGTGGAAAGATTTGATGGGGAGACTGTCTATTTTAAAATAACAAAAGACGAAGCAAAACAATACAAAAGAGATTAATTTCTTTTGCAAAAATATTTTCAGTTAGACTATATTTCATAGATAAATAGTTTAAGTCAATGCAAACAATATTCAGATTAATTTAACTAATATAGAAGTAATATTGGCTTATATTCATAGTGGAAAGCAAAGTAAGAATGGGCTACTAATAGTACGATTATATAAATCTAATTTGCTCCTAGACAAATATCTGGCATATTAACCAAAGACAATATTACCACAAAGAAATTTCAGGGTCTAATTGCATGTAAACTATCTTCTGACTCGATAACTATTATACAAAATAGAGAGATATGTAAATATATATATAGCAAAATTCAGATGAAGAAATTGGAGACAAATAATAATATCAAATTATATCAATAATAATATGATGATGATGATGATAAAGAAAAATAATTTCTTTTTTTTATAACACTATAAAGTTAATTATTTTTTTAAAATATCATATTCAAATTACATTAAAAAATTTTAAATTATTATCTTTAATTATCAATACTCTAAAGATGTTAACCTGTAGTTAGCAAAAAATGAGATTTGGAAGACATACCTACTACAATAACATTGACTAATAATTTAATGAAACGGTTTAACCATTGCTCTAAAAATATTTTTATGAATATTCATCTAAATTATTGGAGTAAGATATTACAATTTCAATACAATAAGTTAAAGCAACTATTTTTCAAATAAAAATTTAAAATATTATGTTACTCAATCTTATTATAATGAGAATTCTCTATTATCAATGTCAGTATATAATAAAATTTATTTAGTATATGAATTTCTTTTTCATATATAGTAAATAAAACAAAAGTAAACCATTTTGAATCAATATTTTAAATAAATAATATTCGTGGGATAATTAAATATAGTTGAACACAAATATACGAGTAATTGTCAGAAGTTGAAACTGCATTTATAATTCTTTCAAAAGATTATGATCAAATATTTAATGTGATAGATGAATTGATATCAAATAAAGGATACAGAACTGAAAAGAATGGAATTCAAATAATACATGATACATACTTTGATACAAAAGACGAAATTTTAAAAAAAAATGAAATTGCATTACGTATTAGAAATATCGATAAAAATGTTCCTAAAATTACTTTGAAAATATTACAAAATACCACTGAAAATTATTCTGAAAGAATAGAGATAGAAAATATCTATTCGAAAGAAACTCTTAACCAAATTATTTTGAAAATAAACTCTTATCTCAATTTACCTATACTTAAAACCTCTTTAAAATATTATCAAATTGATCCTAAACTAAATTTGATAAATTTAGGTTTTAAAGTAATTCAAAATAGACAAACTCATAGAAAAATTGTCAATGCTATTAACAAAAGTTCTAATCAAACAGAATTTGAATTTGTATTTGATACCACTGCATACATCTCTAATAATAATAATATAACTAACATAGAATTGGAAATAGAATCAAAATTATCAAAAAATAATGCAATACTTAATGATTTTGTCAGAGACTTAAAACTTAATCAAAATTTATTTAAATATTGGTCTTATAATAAATTGTTAACAGGTAAAGTTATAGAGATATTATTAGATAACAATGAATTAAAAGAAAACAAAGATTATGATGATAAAAGGATTTTGACTTTATCGGGATTAGAGAAGATTGAATTATTTATAAAATCAAAAAACATATAGTAATAAGTATACTAAAACTTTTTAATATCTAATCTTTAATATATTTATTTAATAAATATATTAATTGGCTCTATTCAATTGTAATTAATTTTTTATTAATGAACCAAAATTATTAGAAAAAAGATCAAATCACTCTGAACTTATTTTTCATAGATAAATTTAGAGATTATATGACCTATTTTCTTTTCAATTGTTACATATTCTTTTGCTTAATAAGTAATTGATTGATTAGATAAGGGAGCTAGTACATTATCTTCTTTTACCTTATCTTTTTCTCTCTATGACAAACGACTGATTTATTCTCTGTGACTCTATTCTAATTTGTATATGAACTCATTGTCTTTCCACCAATTGTGGAACATTTAGAAATATTACTTTACTCTATAAAGATAATCTTATTTACTAAAGTAAATTATTATATTATAATATGAAACATACTTTATTCATATTATCAGTTTTTCCTATATTGTTGTTTTTTTTGATTATGTCGATATTTGGACAAATACAACAACAAGCTTTTACAGAAAATGCTAAATCTTTGTGGTCTAATGGAACTCCAATGCCAACACCTAGAACAGAAATTACTGCTACTAATATTGGAAATGATATTTACGTCATAGGTGGATTTGGCAAATCAGGTAAAGTACTAGATACTGTAGAAGTTTATAATACTCAGAATGATTCTTGGAAAGCAATAGCACCTTTACCACAACCATTGCATCATACTGCTGCTTCAAATTTTAATGGTAAAATTTATGTTATAGGAGGATATACAAATAATAATTGGTTACCTTCAGCTAAATTATTTGTTTATGACCTTAAAAAGAATCTTTGGACTGAGGAATCTCCAATGCCTACTGCTAGAGGAGCATTAACAGCTGTCTTTATAGATGGAATACTTTATGCTATCGGTGGCGAAGGCAAAAATGGAATTATGGATATTAACGAGGCCTATAATTCAAAAACCAAAAATTGGATATTAAAATCATCAATGCCTACTCCAAGACATCATGTTGCATCTGCAGCTGTTGACGGAAATATATACGTAATTGGTGGAAGAGTTCAAGGAATTTCTCCTATTACCAATGTTAATGTTACTGAAATGTATGATCCTAAAATTGATAAATGGATGACACTTGAATCAATACCCTCAAAGAGAAGTGGAATTAGTGCAGCATCTATCAATAATGATATCTATGTAGTTGGAGGTGAAGATCTTACTAAAACATATAACAATAATGAAAAATATAATGTTAAAAATAATACATGGGAATCTCAAGAACCATTACCTACTGCTCGTCATGGATTGTCAGCAGTCTCTGTTAATGATGATAAAGTATATGTAATAGGAGGAGGACCTAAACCTGGATTAAGTGTGACTAGTGTAAATGAAATTTTTAATATAAGACAATAAAAATTTCTTTCTAATAACATGAATGATTATTTGAAAAGATACTCCTGATAATTGGGTAAAACATGATTAATAATAAAATATTATTATCTTTACACTTTATCATTCAACTGCTATTAATATTACTGCATAGGAAATAAGCAAAAAAGTAAAGTAGACTAATAGTATTTTCCCCCTGAATCTATATTTACTAGTTAATATATTGTATATTATAGATTTCTAACGATAATAGTCACAACAAATATTCTAATAAAACTTTCAAAATTCTTTTATCCATACATTTTTTTCGTGACTAAAAACAAGTTTTGAATATAAAAATTTCTGTAACAAAAATTTTATTAAATACTCTAAAAAGATTCTTCTATGTAAACTAATGGAGTAACACTAACCATGGCATTGGATCATACTACTACATTTACTAAAGAAATTACTTCAAATAGTATTATTTCTTATGACTAATTATGAAATGGATAACAAGAGAACATGCGAAAGTAGACAGAATTGCATGTCCTTGGCTTATAAAGAATTTTATAGATAAGGAAGCCAAATTTCTGTTTGTACCTGCTTATAAAGTACTTGAAATAATGAGAAATGAAAATGCTATTCCATTTGATATACCACACGTTGAATTAGGTCATCATGGCAATGAATGTTCATTTGATTCTTGAATCTGTGCTTAGAATTTGAATAATAATATCATGAGGACAAATATTCGAATGATAAAAGTGTGATTAGAAATCTCGGTTTAAATATTGTAGGATTATTTTAATAATACCATTTTGAGAATCCCCTTCAAGAATAACAATATCTTTATGAATTATTTAATAATTGGAAAGAATGACGAAGACTATGACAATATGAAATATTTTGTCTTATACTTGCCTGTGGTATATTCATCTTGTTAAATATAGTATATAATGATTGGCGATAATTTAATTGTCATAGTCTGAAGAAAGTAAACGGAAGGGCTGTGATTGTCGAAAGATTTGATTAATGTTTAGACTATGACTCTTTCTTGACTTGTTTCCTATTTGCCTAGATTCTATAAGTGATTGACAGTAAAATCTAGTGAGAAATGTTCATATATTCATTTCTTAATCTTGTTATTTATTTTGAATATTTGTTTTTAGTCTAATAATAACGCTAGACTAATAAATTGATTGATTAATTAATTAAAAAAAATAAAAAAAGTAGGGTTTATTCCATTGGTATATTACTAGTTGCCAAGTCTTCTTTCCTTGGCAAGTATCTTGCTAGGGCTATTAAGGGAGAAGTGCATTGATTACAAAATGGTTTTCTATCTCACAGGTCTGTGATTCTCCCGCTCCTATTGTTCCTGTTGCTTCTGTTGACCTTGGATTATTGGGATTAACATCAGTACAATCTCCTGTAAATGATACCTGAGGAGGATAACTGATGGTGTAGTCTGTTGCGCCTGATGAACTTTCGAACTGTTGCACTAAGTAGTCTATATCTGCCTGAATTGCTGCAGCATCTAGTGTCTCTGATACTACATAATTACCTGCACCCAATGTAACAATTGTTCCAGACTCTGAACCAGGAAATTGAGATGGAACTGGATTACCATCAGTCACTTGAATAAGAAATTGATTTTCAGTTATTCGTTCTTCAAGTTGTAAACAAGCGAGTACCGGGTTCACACCACCAGTTTCATAGGTACAAGTAACATTTTTAGTTACGTTTAGTGTTGCTTTTGATGGTTCTGGTGTTGTTACATTGCCGCCACCTGCTACGACATTATTGTTATTGTTATTAATTATACAATCAAAGCCTACATCTTTCTTGTTATTGTTATATCCATCATTATAATATCCTTCACTACCATATCCTCCAGCAGATGAATAAGCGCCTAAGTATCCTTCTTCTGTTAATCCACCCTTATTACCAATGCTGACATTTCCAGCATTATTACCATTGATATTTAGGTTGGTATTGATACACTTTATTTTATTTAGACTGACACTTTTACTACTATCTTTGGATTTGTCTCGTCTGTCATCTTTTCCATCATATGATGGATATTTTGGCTTGTAATCGGGTTTATAAGATGGTTGGTATTGTGACTCATAGTAGCCATTGTGATTTCCATATGATCTCTTGTCATATGATTTTCTGTCGTCGTATCTATCCATTCCATCATAGTAGGGTTGGGCTTGTGCATCTGCTGTAATAAAAGATGATGAAGATAATGAGAATGATAGAGCAATTGTTCCTGCTATTAGTACTGTTGCCAAAAATAGGGCATTAGTTGTTTTTGATAATACTATTTTATAATTCAATATCCATTAGTACTAAACATAGTTATATCTGAAATACGAACGATCAATAAAGAATCTTTGAATATAAAGTTGTAATAGTTAATATTTTAGATATAAATATAATAAGATAATAAAGGATTTTCTATTTATCAATAAATATCTAATAATATACTATATTTCTAAATTAAAGAACATACAATATAGCAAATCTTCTTTGTTTATATTAAGTTCCTTCAACTAAAGATAAAAATAGTGAAAAAGGAAAGTTTTTTTATAATTTTTTTGTTGTTGTTCAATTGCTATTTTTGTTGTTATTGTGATTCAATCATAGCAAACAACAAATTCTCTCATATTCTTTCTTTGATGACCTTACAGAAAAAGAATCTCCAAAGCAAGGCATTCCACATTTTCTTTTCTTAGAATTACCTTCTTTTAAAGGATCAAATTGATATGAACAATTTCTACATTTGATTAAATTATTTATCATAGGTATTGTATAGTCAGACTAAAATATTAAAGTATCTTCTAGTTATACTTTAAAATACTACCAAATACATTTAGATATTTGTATGAGCGAATATTTTTTGTTGAATGAAAAAAAGATTGTCCGTAGTCTGGCAAATGTAAGGGCTGCTAGAGGAGGAGACAATCCACCAAAAATTATAACAATTCCCAAGAATATTGCTAATGCATTTAATTTAACATTAGGAGAAACCTTAGACATTTTGACTGATGGTGAAAAAATAGTATTAAAAAGAACAGAAATAACGAAATTATAGTAGTACCCATTAGTCATTGTTTTTCCATTTTAAAACATTTATCATTGCAGATTTTGTTCTAATTAAAACAGACCCCTGACTACATCACATAGTCAGGTGGTTCAATAATACGAACCTATTCATACTCCACCACCTTGTTTTAAGAGAACAAGGAAACAATATTTTATTGAATTAGACAAGATATATTTCTAATCACACTTTTATAGATTAAGAGGAAGAGAATAGATAAAAATGAAATTTGACTTAACTGATCCTCAAATTAATTTAATTAAACAGATAGTAGAAAGAGATTTGTATAATCAAACTAATTAATTAAATCAATATAAAATTTATCTAGAGGAAGAATTTACATATCAAGATGAATATAACCAAAAGGTAAGTCAAGAAGAATTGCAGAAAAGAATTGATTCTTTACAAATTTTGATTAGTAATTTACAAACATTGGATAAAATGTTTAGTATTAAAGAAGTTAATAATATCTAAGAATTCTAACACACTTCTCCCCTTCTCTTCATCTTTTTATCTCGAACTTTGAGACGTGTAAACCAACGTCTATACATTTTTCTATAATCTCTACCTCTCTCTCCCTCTAGCAAAGTATCTTTCCAATTAATAAAAGATGGTTTTTGTGTTTGAAATATGCCAAACCTTGATCTATGGATTAATCAAAATAACAATAATGAAGATACTACTACAATTAGCAATTTTGAAAACTGTCTACTATCTATTAGAGATCAATACCAAAAAATAAGACTAAATTTAGATCATCCAATCTCCAATGAACGTTATGAAAAAATTATAGAAATGATAGATTATACATTGGAAAAGTATAGAGCAGCAGTAAATAAAGAAAACAATATTCAACAAGAACATGAGGAGAATAAATATGAAGAAGAGGAAAAAGAATTACTAATAATAATTAATAATATTTTCAATGAATTAGACAAGAAAAGAAAAATTGCTATAAACAAAAATGATAAAGATCTATTAAGAGATAAAGTAGAAATGTATAGATTGGAAGAAACTACTCTTAATTATATATTATACATATTACTTGAATTTGCTGGTAAACTAATATAAATAAAGAGCACATTAACAAGAAATCTCCAATTCAATAATTAGTAATATAGAAGGTTTTATTTATTGAAAATAACCAATAATTATAAATTTGAAAGTATTATTACTGCATTAAAAATGGCAAAATAGTAAGCAAATCAAAAGGTTATAGATTTCAAATAGGCGATTATCTAATGTATAACAAAGAAAAAGATTTCTATTATAATCTAAGTTATGCACAGATAAAAAATTTGTATTGGAATAATGAATTGATTGTTGGATATGTTGCCAATGATGAGATAAATAATAATAATGGTAACAAGGATAAAACTTCAATAATAGAATTATCAAGAGATGAATGAAGAGAATGAGTTCTACTAATACTATTAATCCTAAACCTTGTAATTATGGCTGTAATACTAGGATATACTGGAATGCTTCAGAGAATGCCTATTTTGAAGTATTTAGTGAGAACAGGCATCAATGTCCTAATCGACAGCACCTAATATCGATGATGTTTTCGCAGAAAAAAATAAAGGAAAGAACAATAATATCGATGGAAGTACTTCTATGACTATCAGTTTGAAGGACAATAGTGAAAAATGTAATCCACTGGATCCAAGATGTTGATTGAATAATAATAGGTAGATGGTGTATCATATAGTGGCTACAATATATGAAACACCAATCTACCTAGTCACCAAAAGAGACGTTGTCTGAATATATCTATCTATGTCAACTAGATACCGAGGTTTGTATCTACATATATGTATATGCAGTAGTAGCAAACAATAGTAAAAGTAGGTAAAATAAAAGATTTTTGATTTTAAAGATAAAAAGACAAATAAATATAATATAATAATAGGTGAGCATTATACAGAGGCTACAATATATAATACTCACCACTGGAGCGAATGATGATGATATACATATTTTAGATTGTTTTGTAGCAAGTAACAATATTATTATTTTTAATAATAAATAAATATTAAAATAATATTTTTCATTATAGTTTTTCTATAATTTATTTCCGAAAAAAGATTCTATTATCTCTTTTACTTTTAATTATTCTGTATAGTTATCTAGTAAATCTAAATTAATCTCAAATATATAAAAAAATCACCATTCTGAATTAATGTATGTAGTCACCTATTCTTAAAGGGAAGGCATTAGCAAATGAAGAAAAAAAGTAATTTTCAAGAGAATTGTACTTATTATTAGTAATAAATAATAATACATATGAAAATATTGTATTGTGATCTTTTCTAATAAAGTTTTTTATATAAAAATTGATAAATTGCAAATCCTCATTAATCCTTATCCTGATATTGTAGAAATTGAAAATAAAGAATTCTTTGATTTTCAATATACGACGAATAAACTTGAATGACTTTCCAGTAAAAAATATTTTCATTCTTTTTTTAAGATTTATTTTTACTATCATAATTTACTAAATTAGGCAAAGTGATTGGTGAAAACATAAGAATTATCGAATCTGTTACCTTTTTTATTGCTTCAATCATCTGAGAATAAAGCCAATCTTTTTCTTCTTTTTCAATGTAGGAATCATTAAGAAAGAAATCACCTGTTATAATAACCAATTTAGAATTGTATTTTTTTATATCTTTTGCAAGATCCATTTTCAAGAAATCTGCTAACTGATAAATTGTAAAAATTCTTTTTATCATTGTATGATTTAATACAATATCTAAATTCATTTTGTACTTTTTACGGGCTTTTTCCACTATTTTATAAAAGTCTAGTTTATTA
>DASSVK010000098.1:0-13441 GCA_035706205.1 Nitrososphaeraceae archaeon
TGCTAAAGGTATATTATAAAAATCTAAAGAAATATGATTCTTGTCAAATAAATTAAAAGAATTGCTTTTGTAATAGTAGTTAATGTTAGAAAGAGCCTCCTTGCTAAAAATATTACCGATAACAGTACTAAGATTTGAAGATGTTATTGCATTGTTATCTAATACTAAGAACCCTATTCCAAAAAAAATAGGAATACCAAAAGATAAATATCTATTCATTAGTGCCAATCCTCTAAACAATACTTTTATGTTTAGATTATATTAAAATTGAGCGAAACTTTTCACTATAACCTTCTAAATTTGCACTTACTAAATATGATGGAGGGCTATGGCTTTTATAAAAAGCAATAATAAATTACAAATATATTTTCAATTGTTTCATCTTCAATTATAAAATACTTTTTCATAGTTTGTAACAAATCTAAGAAAATTATTGTAATATATTATTGAATATTATAAAAGATACTAAATAAATTCTATAATAAATATGGATAATTATTATATAAAATAGGAAATATTAGTAAAAAACACAATGAGTATTACAAAAATTATGTCATTATCATTATTTTTTATATTAACTGTCATTACAATATTAACTATTATTAATTATAATTATTCTAGTAATCAATTATCAGCATTATTTATTCTCGCTGAACCAGACAATAACTACAAAGAAAAAGAAGAAAAAAAAGAGCAAGAACAGACAAAAGAAGATAAAGATGAAGATAAAGACGAAGACGAAGATGAAGATAAAAATAAAGAAAATAGTAACAAAAAGAGTAATTCAAAAAATTATTATAAAATAGATCCTCGATATAGATCCTTCTTTCCTCCTTCAAAACAAATAGTAATACCTGAAATTTATCAATCTGTATCTAATGGAGAGACGTATAGGTTTAATAAAACTAATCCAAATGATAAAGTCCAAGTAGATGAAGAAGAAAACAAAAAAGTATTTACACAACAAAACTATGATGACATTTGGAGAATAGATGGTGGAAAGCCCAGGATAGATATCCATACCAAAGATGCAGGAATAATTCCAGATAAGCAAATAATCGATAAAAATATGTCCAAAAGTATAGTACAGAGTTGGAATTTTTCTGAACTAAAGGATATAGGATATTGGCATAAACCAAGTGACTGGAAAAATGTAGAAGTTACTTTGATTTTTAAACTTCTTGATTCCTCACGTTCTAAAGGAGATCAACATGCTATTTCAATAGTAACAAGATCAATAACCCATAGTCAACTTGATAATGATTATAAAAAGTCTAAAGATGAAGCACAATTTTTCTGTGGAGGATCAAGTTACCACAACAATATATCAAATGAAGGACATGTAAGGATGAAAAAAGAACAATTTCATATTGATTATGAATGGGAACGCTACAATGAAACTTTAACTGTGGGAAATGTAGAAAAAATATATAATAAAATAATTGGTTTCAAAGGTATAGTATACAACATAAATGATACTGCAGTAAAACTAGAAAGTTGGGTAGATGTAGAAAATCAGGGAAAAGGACCTTATAAAAAAGTACACGAATTGATAGATAATGGCGATTGGGGAGATGCTATGAAAGTGTGTGGTGCTAAGACAAATGGTCAAGCAATTACATGGGGTTCTCCAACTGTAATAATCAAAGCAAATGATTTTAAATTCGATATATATGATATAGAAGTAAGAGAAATAGTTCCTCCTTCATCCATCTAGATAAATAAATATGAAATATCCTTCATTTTAATTTGTCTACTAAATATAGTTTCACTATAAATTACCAAAATTAAAAAAAGTCTATAACTGGATGTGTTATTTCAGATGTAGTAGATGTTATATTTTCTATCTGTTGTTTTTGTTATTGTTCTAACAATTCATCTGTCTCTACTTCTTTTAAATAATTATTTTGTTCTTTATTCTTGTCTTCTTCTTTTAGATTTGTCATATTATAATTACTTAATTTAGTTTTATCTAATCCAATTTATAAATTATAATAAATTAGAACATTTTAAAAGAAAACTACTGATGATGATAAATTAACTTTTTTTCTTGCTATTAAGTCAAAATTATATAAAAATATTCATGTAACTAATAACTTGTAGAATTGAAAATAAAAATATGTAAAAAAATATAAATGTTAACCTAATATAAAATTTAATAAATAGATATTTTTTTGATATAATCTATTGAAACTAATATCAAATGCAAAAATTGACTATTTAATTTTAATTTGGGTTTTTGTATCATTACTAATCCATCAACAGGTTTATACTCAACAAGAATATCTAAATGATGAATATAATATTAAATTAGAATATCATAACGATTGGAAAGTCAATAAAGAAATAAAATCTACAATAAATTCAGAAAATACTGAATCATTAAATAAAAAGGTAAATGATTTAGTGTATTCAGGCTTTAATCATTTCCGTTTATTGCATATAATTCCAGATGTCGAGAAAAATGGATATGAATCAACACTTATTGGAGATACTATCATTTCTATAACATTGTATCCTAATATGACTAGCCTTGAAGATACTAGAGTATATCAGAATATGACTAGCCTTGGACAATAGATAATCAAAATACAAGAATATACTTTTCCAAAGTAGCACTTATCCAATGATATTCGAATAATATTAAAAACTGAAATCGTGTTAGTTCAGCTTCTTAAGTATACAGTTTTTTCTATCTATTGATATTTTTGCTATTTTTTATCTAATTTCCTATAGTTAAAATTAAGTTCCTAAATAATAAAAGCTAAATACAAATAGTAGTTTCTATTCAATAGAGTACTATTTTCGCACTGCTATAAATATTAATTCAAACATATCAGCAACTTCTGATTTTATTTATGTCCATTAGATTATTATAATTGATAATTTTCTAGATTTATTTTATCATATTTATTTTTACAAAATCAACTCTTACAACTTTATCTTCAAAGAATCTTTATTCATTATTCGTATTTGAGATATATTTAATTCAATATTATTAAATATTGGATAGGTCGTATTCTTCACTTAAAACCAATAGTTGATCATATAAATTAGCCAATACATCTTCTTTTACCTTTTCATTATCACTCAATGACTGGTTTATTATTTGCAATTCTTCTACTATAATTTACAAGTCATTTCCTTGTTTTTCCAACTGTAGAATATTTCTAAAAGTCAAAGAATGTTTAATTTTTTTGGATGAAAGATTTTTTATTATCTTTTTTCTTCTATAGTTTTCAAGATTAAATACTGAAAAGGAAGAAATTATTAAATATTATCTTTAATGAAAATTAAAATATTGCCAATAATAAGTAAGAAAATTATGATCAAATTATTCAAACTATATTTTATATAATCATCTAACTTTTCTTTAATTTCTATTATATATGCATCATTTGTAAAAGTTCTTTATAAAACTAAATAAAAAGATAATTGCTAAAGTTGACAGACTTAAACTATAAAGCAATGCTATATTTATATCATAATTATCCCACAAGAAACCAAAAGTGACATTTCCTATTAAAAGACAAATTCCTATTATTAATCCATAAAAACCAAATGCAGTTCCCCTATTATGTTCTGATACATATTGTGAGATAAGGGCTCTTTGGACAGTTTCAGATATACCAACATAAAGGCCATAAATTAAAGGAATTGACAAAATATAGATAATGTTATTTTTTTCTGAAAAATACATGAATAGCGCAGATATTACAAATAAGAGAAATCCGATTATTAACACTTTTTCTTTTCCTATTCTATCTGATAATATTCCTGCAGGAATACCAATTGCAGTATGAGTAATATTGATTATTGAATATATTATTGGTACAAAGTTTTGTTGGATGCCTAAATCTGCAGATCTCAAAAGTACAAAAGAATAATTGTATGCTCCTAAACTAAAAACTCCTATTATTATTATCGGGTATACAAATATTTTATTTTCTTTAAATAAATTTCTTAAATTAGAAAAAAAGGTAATCTTATTAACCCTTACTTTATTATCGTTATCTTTGAAAAGTTTGTCCTTTACATAGTAAATCAAGATGAAAAGAGAGATTATTCCTGGAATAATTGAAAGTAAAAAGATATACTGAAAATTTCCTCCAGATAATTCTAATATTAAAAATGCAAAGAAGGGACCTATTATCGCTCCTATTTGATCTAAAGTTCTATGAATACCAAATGCCTTTCCAGAATTGGACTCATCTATCGAATCAGCAATTAAGGCATCACGAGGTGCTGTTCTAATACCTTTACCTATTCTATCTGTTACCCTTACAACTATAGTATCTACAAATGTAGTTACAAATATAAAAAATGGTTTACTGATAGTAGATATACTATATCCAATTATAACAAGAATTTTTCTTTTTCCAATTTTATCTGAAAGGTATCCTGAAGGTATTCTAAAAATATAGTTTACAAATTCACTAGATCCTTCTATCGCTCCTAATATAGTCCTTGATAAATCTAGATCTTTAACGATATACAAAGGTAAAACAGACATTACCATTTCAGTAGCAAAATCTGTAAAGAAACTGACTATTCCCATATACATTACATTTTTTAATCCTGAAGATCTTTTCAATAAGACTAAAGTTGATAAATTTTAAAAATTTATGAATGTATCTTTCTATATATTCGAGAAAATAATAATCAAATAAATGAATCTAAATTTTGTCGAAATTTTCATACAACAATAAGCGAAAGTGAAAAACAAGAAAAACTATAGGTGATGATTTAGTATTCCTATAATAAATAAAATATTTAGAAACAATTTTTCAACAATATGATTTTTCGCCTCTACTAACCTCTTGTCTTTTGATTTGTGATCTTGTAATAAATCAATCTTTATTACACCATGATATTATCCAGATTGCTACAAACTACTAATATCCATTTTAGTTGGTGCGCTTATGAGTGATATTGTAGCCTCAAATACCGATTTTTCAAAATAGTCTAGAAAACTAGGATTAAGAAATCGAAATGTTCATTTAGTTCTTCTACTGAACTAAAAGATTCTCCACATTGACAATTATATTTCTTTATATTAGTATTTTGTAAGGACATTAACTATTGATAGAAAACAAATTATTTATAGGTAGTAGTATTTATTTCCTGATAAGCAAAAGCAAAGATATAGAAGATAAAATAAAAATCGTGGAAATTTCATATTTCATTTAATTTTAGATTAATTACAATTTTGATGGTAGAAGAGATATTACTTGAACAGAAGAATATAAAGGATATTGCAAATTATTCCTATAATTATTAGATAAAAAATCTATAAAGGTTAAAGATATAGATTAGTTATAAAATTATTGTACAGAAATCAACGGCTCAACCTGATGATGTTTATAGAGATTATTATAGAAATGATGACCATAACAGAGATGATTTTGAATTAACTGTTAGATTAATTAGAGATAGAGATAGACACATGCTAGATTTTAAAGTTAGAGCTAGTGGAGAAACTAAATAGATAAATGTGAAGAATTTGAAGGTAATTACAAAGCAAAAGTAAAGCTCTACTTGAATGATGATGTTGATGATAGAGAGTATGCATTACTAATGAAAGAAATGATGATACAGATTAGTTTATCTTCTAATTATTATTGATAATTTTATGCTATTTGTATTTCCTAAATTTTCCTTTTTAAAAAAAGGAAATATATTAAATGATATCAAACAGATGATACCTCAAAAAATATATTCTCTGTAGGTATAAAATAATAATATATAAAAGAGGAAAATATTATAATATTTTAATTCCTTTGACTTTATATGCTATTAAGGAATTTTTCATATTTATGTAAAGTTTCTTCTTGTATCTTAGACTGAATAGATCCGGGACGAATACTCCTTATTTTTTTAATTGCATCATGTGATGAAAGATGTTCTAATTTCATTAGATATGCAGCCAAAATTGTGCCTGTTCTTCCTTTTCCAGCTGCACAATGAACCACTAATGGTTTTTTTTCATCATTAATTTTTTTATTTATATAATCTACAATTTCATCTAACACTTTTAAGGCAGGTACCCCGTAATCTTTTACATATTCAAATTTATAGTCTTTATCTACCTCAAGTCTACCGTTATTTATTAGCCATTTTTCAGGTAGTGGGAATTCTCTTACGGTCACAATTGATCGAATATTATTTTTAATTAGCCATTCATATTGTTCTGCAGTCATAGGTGTTCCACTACCTGCAAGTTTATTGTCAATAACCCATGAAAAATTTGTCGGTTTATTGCTTATTTTACCATGAATCCATCTGAATAAATCACCTATTAATGTCATTACATAAGATAGAAAGTCAATTATTTATATTCTAAATACAAGTAGTTTATATAAAAAATTAAAATCCCTTTCATTTATTCGAAATTTATTCTAAAAATCGTTAATAGCACCAGCTATGTCAAAACATTTAAAACTCTTTTATGAATATGGAAACTTGCAGGTAGATTGCCTATAGGCTCTCCATCTATTGATACGGTAATTTCTCTATCGAATGATCTTATTAAGACGGTTTTGGCCTGTTGGTAAATTATATTTTGTTTATCTGAATGATCCTCCATTTTTATATCAATTAAACTATTTAAAAATTTGAAACTACCAGAATCTTTAACCATAACAAAATCCAACAGACCATCATTAATTTTTGCATGATAGGCTGGACGAAATCCTCCAGCCAAATATAAACCATTAGCAACTATTGCCATTGTCATGTTTGTAATAATCTTTTTTTTTCCTTTATCTAATATTATTTCACATTTATTACTTTGATATGAAGGTAAAGTGGAAATTATTCCCAAAGCTGTGGACACAATTCTACTATTAATTTTCTCTCTTAAGACCTTTGATCTATCTATAATTTCAGCACCTATTCCAATTTCAGCTGCATTCAAACAAATTCGCATTTTATACCGTGGTTTAGAATTATTTAAAAAAACAGATATAATATCTATTTTTTTTGGTCTCATTTTATTGATTTTGTTACAAATTAATTGTGGATCAAGAGGAATATTTAGAGATTTAGCAAAAATATTCCTAGTTCCTGCTGGAACAATCCCTAATATTGCTTCTGCAGAAATAGGGATTAGTTTATGAAAATCCTTTGAATTGAGTGAAGATTTGATAGAATCTTCAAAAAAACCGTTAGCTACTTCATTTAGAGTTCCATCCCCTCCAATTGCTATAATTTTTTTAAAGTTTTTCTTGAGGTATTGTCTAGTATACTTAGTAGCATCACCTGATTTTTTAGTAATTATTATCTTAATTTTTTCCCCAATCTGTTTTTTTAGTAAAGTAGAAAAAATACCTATATTACTCTCATTGTTGCCACTGGCAGCTTTAGGATTTATAATTACTAATGTGCCTTGATTTGATTTGATAGAATCATTAAAAATACTTTTTACATTCAATTATCTATATTGATGAGAAATTAGTTATAGTAGCTATGAATATAATTTATATAAAAATTTAATTAATAATTAATTTTGAACTTTTCTATTGCATCGTATATTTTTAATATTTATTAAAGATCAATTTTAATATTTGATCTAATATCGAATAGTATATGAATTTTGATTTATTGGAAAAATATTCTTATGAATGGAAACACTCTAGAGATTCGCAACTTGAAAAAAAAATTATTGACATTATTTGTAACACCAATAATAATTTTAATTTTCCAATATCAGAAGATTGTACAATTAGCAAAGGTAGAGTTGGTTTTACATATAAAAATAATAAAACATTTCCTAATTTTTTTGAATTCCTTTCTTACATTACTAAGCATCCTATACCCATCGAAGTAAATAACTGTCATTTTGGTCCAGGAGAAATTGTTGTAATTAAAGATAATAAAGAAGATGCATTAGGTGATTTGATTCAGTCAACTCACAAAATTGTTAATCAGATCAAAACTAAAATGAAAGAATAAATAGCTATTTTTTATATAGATTGTACGAATTTATTAAAACAAGCCATCACCACTATTTTTATCCTTTTCTTAAATTTTGTTATAATATTCTTAAATTATAAGAATTAATTTTATTATAACAACAAAGAATATTATTTTAAATTTGTTACAAGTTTTTGTATTTATAAAAATATAGATTATATCAAGTAGGACATATATTCAACAAATCTTTGAATCTAGTTTTTATCAATAGGTTTTCTTTCAGATTATTATTATTATTATTAAAGTCATTAAAATTTTAAATTATAAAAAATTTAGAAAACATTAATCTTTTTTATATTGTTTTGCTTCTTCTTCAGTTAACTTAAAATAAACAGTAGTTCCATCAAAACGGTCAACTAAATTCTTGGGAATATAGAATTTCTGCTTGTTGAGAGTGCCTTTTTGAGTAATAATATATTCTCTTGAAACCTCTTGTACTTCTCCCAAGTCAGTATTTTCGAATCCTTTTGCTTCTCTTTTGATAATATTTGTTGAAAAGTCAGGATTAGGATCATTTGACATGTAATAACAAGTAATACATTTTATTTAACTTTTTTTGCATTTTATAATTTAAAGTATTGACTTAATTAATCATTGATTACAATAATTTGTTTAGTATATTTTAGACTAATAACAAATTTGTTATTCAAACCTGTGAGACTGATTTTATAACCATACTTAAATATTGGCCCATCCAATACAATATATCCAATAAATGACCTCGGCAATAGCTGATATATTTAATTAATTCTTCTTATCCTTATTTCTATACATCTTCCGTATTTTCTAATCTTTTTATCTATATTTTCTCATTTTTCATGAATATAAAGTGTTTCATCTAGAAAATTTTACTTATTCTACAAAGAGATTTTTCTATTTCGAAGTTATTCTGAAATAATAATAGAGAATGAGAGATAAGATAAATAGTTTATATATATGTATAATAACAGGTCAAATAATTCATAATATTATATCTTCAGAAATTATTTGATAATAACAAATACACAATTAAACTTCTATGTCTTTTTCCTATTGTTGCTGAAGAAATGGAGAATAAAACCTAAAAATAAGAAAAATAATTTGACTAATGTATTAAAAATAATTAAATAATATAATTAGTATAATTTGTAAACTTCAGAATTTATATATTCTTAAATTGAAGTTTCTGAGATGGAAGAGGAAAAGGAAAGAGGACAGAAAGAGAAAGAAAAGCATAATACAACAAAAACAACAGCAGTAATCTATAGTAGTAGTTCAGCTCGATTCATTCTAGTTTTACTTAGTAGTACTCTTTTGGTGGTAATGTTCTCAGAAACTATGCTACTGCCAGCAATTCCTGAGATAATGCAAGATTTTAAAATACCATACAGTACTGCAGCTTGGATATTCAGTGCATATCTCATTGTAGCTGCTGTTATGACACCTATTGCAGGTAAACTTTCAGATATCTATGGAAGCAAGAAAGTACTGCTTACCTTGCTTGTATTGTATATAGTGGGTGTTATTGCAGGAGGATTCTCCGAAAACATATCTTTTCTTCTTGCTAGTAGAGTAATCCAGGGTTTAGGCTTAGCTGCAGTTCCTGTAGCGTTTAGTATTATAAGAGATTCGTTTCCCACAGAGAAACTTTCTATGCCTGTAGGTGTCTTCAGTTCTGCAGCGTCGGGTGGATCTGTTGTAGGATTACTCGTAGGTGCTAGTTTAATACAGAATTTTGGATGGGATGCTACATTTTTCTTTATAGCTCCAGCAGCAGTGGTTGTAACTTTTATGATTGCAAGATTTGTCCCTACTGATTCCAACCCTGAAAATCTACAATTAAATGGAATGGATAACAATACTAGTATCAACAAAGATGCCGTCACTAAAGATATGAAATCTATGATAGATATCAAAGGTGCTATAGCACTTTCAGCTACGATAACATCTTTCTTGATTGCACTAACATTCATAGAAAATAGTAATTCGTTAGAAAATTCGATGGAGATTGCAGGAATTTCTTTTATAACATCAGTCGTTTCTTTAATTCTTTTCATCTTTATAGAAAAAAGAACGAAAACACCTTTGATTGAATTGTGGTTGTTAAAGCAAAGTATCTTATTGCCATCTTATATTATGATGATTATTACTGGGACTACAATATTTCTTGTATATCCTACCATAGTACAATTAGTAAGGAGTCCCCTACCAGCAGGATTTGGTGGCGATGCTGTATATGCAGCTTATGTCCAGCTTCCGTTCATGGTAATATTTTTAATATTTTCTAGTACAACATCCTATATTATATCTAAACTAGGAAAAGTAATGCCTACAGTGTTAGGAGGTTCAATCAGCATTGCAGGAACGATTGGTCTTTTGATGCTCCACTCTACAGGATTCTTTGTATCGATAAACCTTACAATAATTGCTATCGGACTAGCGCTAACAATGACTGCAATTTGGAACTTAATTGTATCCTCAGCTCCAAAGGAGTTTATGGGAATATCTACAGGAATAGGAGCACTTTTTTCATTCATAGGAATGGCTATAGGCCCTGCCTTGGCTGGAACATACATGCATACATTTCATATGTCGATAGAAGGTACAGTTGGTTTACTTCCATCTCCAGACTCATTCAATATGATCTTTCTTACAGCTGCTGTGCTGTCATCTATGTCATTGACTTTTTCTTTATTGTTAAGGAGAAGGATGTCAAAAAATATAAAAACGATAACGTAAACATATCAATTTCCAAGATGATTAATATAAAAGCCGAAATTAATGATGAAGATGTATTAAGATTGAGATTTTCTGAATGAGAATTAAGCCAATATCAGTGTAAACCACTAACTATATGGGATTCTTATTATGATTATGTTTTCCTTGCTTTGAGTATATACCAATTTCTTATCACTCCCAAATAACTTAATTATATCTAGAATTGAGGCACAAATCAAAATTAATGTCTTAAAACTTTAAGCAAGAAAAAATAGATATCTATCTCTCATCTAAATTTTGTTTTATCAATATCATCTTTTTCCTTCTGTAACTTCTTGACGGTATCAGTATGAATATGAGATGTTATATGATAATTGCAATAATAAATTGAACATTTAGAACATTGATTTCTGGGTTTATTATAACATTGAAATTTTGCACAAACTAACCCTTTTAAAGACTCTTCTCTCCATTTATTAGTATCGATAATATGACTCATATGAAGGATATTTTGTCAATATAAGATATTTAACTTATAAAAACTTTTATTCAGTTATATATTTCAAGATATTATTCTACATTTTTATTATTTAATTAAAGATATACAACTGAGACTAATGAAACATCAAAATCAATTTACGAAATTAGTAAAAGAATAGATTTAAGTAGATAATTCTTCAATTAAAAATTTTTAGTCCCAAAATAAATTATCTAATACTCATTATTACATAAGATTTATTATTATATAGTTATTAACTTTATTGCAATATTTACAATGAAATTAGATGGTAAAAAAAGAATTACTTGAACAAAAAATTGGTGAAGCAATTGGTTTAGAAATTGCTGCTCAAAAGTCCGTACAAGAACTAATGGCAAAAGGGTTGTTAAAACCAGAGCATGAAAAGAAACTAATGGCTATGAAAGCGGAAGCAAACAAACAACAACAAGAAATGGAAGAACTGATTAAAGAAATTGCAGAAGACGAAGGATTTGATCTCCGAAATATTAATTCTGTTTCTGAAGAAACTGCTCAAAAAGCAGCAAAAATGATGGAAACTTATTTAGGAGGAGATCCAGATACTCAAGAGGCTTTAGAATTCTTGTGTTTGGCTGAAGGTGCTGAAGTTACTCACTATGAAGTTCTTTCCTCTGTTACAAAAGAAGTAAAAAGTCGAAAATTTGGAACCAAAGTTAGAGGTATATTAAAAGAAGAACAGAATCATTTAGAAACTTGCACAAAATTAGCAAAACAAAATATTAGTAAAGAATAGTATACATTACATCTGAAGAAAATAATAATTTTTTTCTTCATTATTTATTAGCTCAATTTGTAATAATCGACAGGAAACTATAGATTGGTCTTGTGGATAATTAAAAAGATCAAGATGATATAATTTTTTTCCAAATTTCTTTCAACAATCATTATAAAATGAGTTGGATGAGTAATTGTAGATAGTATAGTGGATGTAGTATTAAATCAATTTTAAAACGTCAATTGCCTTATCTTATAGGTGGTACTATAACAGGAATAACCATGACATATTACTATGGTTTTTTATTTACCATAATTGTCAATAGTATCATTTGGTTTGTAATTTCGTATGCGGTAAACAAATACTATTATAAATCTAAAGGATTTGAAGATCATAAATATCTTATTCAATATGCTTTATCTAAGATAAAATAAAAAATGGATAGAAATAGGAATTCTTCTTGAAATTCTATGATTGTCAAATTTAATTTTTAAGGATATGGAATTATAGACAATATTTGAATATTATAATTAAATCAAACAAAATTTTTAAATCGTTTATAATCTACAATTGTTAATTCGAAACAAATTATATAAAAAAGTTCTAAATAAGATAATGACCAAAGCCATACTCTGGCTTTGATGCAAAAGTCAAGTCATAACTTAGATTCAAAAATATGTTAATAATAATTATCTATCATGTGAATTCATTATCCAAAAAGTAATTGATTTAATAACTCTTTTTATCCTTCTTATTAATAACAAATTCTCTTTTTCCTTCTTGTTTAAAGAGGCAATTTTTTCCATTATTATTTTATCAAAATTATTTTCCTCGAAATCCATAGTGAAAAGCAAGTAATATTTTTCATTTATTGGAATTATACATCCTCATTTTTCGTATCTTCTAAACAAATATGTTAATTTACCAATTTTTGGTTTTACTTGATATTTAAATAAGATTTCTTATCCTAGTAGTTGGCTTTGATGCAATAGATGGTGAGTATATATTTGTTAGGATAACTAATTTTTTCCTTGTGAATACTTCAAAAAAAGGTATTTTCAGTATGTTTACTACTATTCCCATAGATTTAAGCGTTACAACCATAGAAGCAGGATTTTGGATTAATAGTATTAATGAAACCTACTAAATTTAAAAATGAAAGTATAAAAAATTCTATATAAAATACCTTCCAAATCTTTATATTTCTTTTATCTTTATTGAGACTCATTATCTAAAAATGGATTCTATTGAAAGCCATTATCATAGGAACAGTAAAAAAAGAAGAAGATTTTGAAATGTTCGACAAAGATAATAAAAGTGAAAAAACAAAAAAGGTAGTAGCAGCATCTCGCAAGAAAGAAGACGTTCCTATTCACATTTCTGATTTAGATGATGGAGAATTTGCATTTATGGAATGGTTAAATTCCGAAAATAAAATATCTTCTAAAAATCATTTTATACTTAAAAGATATGAAAAAGATAAAGAATGTATTATAGATGATAATACCTTACATTAT
>DASSVK010000099.1:0-4588 GCA_035706205.1 Nitrososphaeraceae archaeon
TTAATAATTTTTATTAAAGAAAATATGATTCAATCTCATTTAGTCTATCTAAGGATCCATCACATTTCAGGAGTTCCGAAAATTCCATTCCAGTCCTTATCTTTTGTAAAAATAAAATAACCTCTTCATTATTTACACCATGTTTAATATCGTATTTTATTCTCATTTGAACTTTATGTATTCCACCATATCGTTTATACATTCTTCGTTCAAATTTAGTAGCATCGGGTGAAAGTCCCTTTACATGTTTTATTATTGTTTTTTCCATGTTTTTTACATGCCATTCTCTCATAGGAAAACTATTTTGCATCAAAAAAATCAATGTACAATACAATAAAGTGGTATATAATATAACCTATCACTCAATATTCATTTTTACTGTATATATTATAATTTCAAATGATAATATCCATTTTTAACTTAAAATTAATGCCATTTATTAATAATAAAAGCATATTCACCTAATCAGCAAACTAATAAAATAAGATTTTATTATTAGAAATAAATATATTTTGTAATTCAACTAAAAATAGAGAGTATTTACGTTTTTTGATATTAAATTAAACTCAATTAAAATTATAGATATAAAGAAAAATCAAAAAAAATAGTATATAAATATTACTGTTCTTTGATAGCTGATTTTACTTTATCTGCAAGGTCTTGAGGTATTTCTTTAAATCCATGAACATTATTTGCATGCTCTTTAATTTTTTTCATAAGATCCTCTTCAGAATCAGCAGTTGTTGTCCAATTACAATTTACACCAACGTCAGAGCATCCAAAACTTTTTGTCATTATTAAAATAAATATAAATAATTATTTAACGATTCTATTTAAAATTTATTTTAATAATATATTATAATATCTTTACAATAAATCTTTAAAATAGAGAAATAAACTCTAAAAATAAATCATTAATTATAACTCTGGTCGTAAAGAAAAAGGGTCGACATGGGAAAAAAGGTTAGATAATGATAACAAGCTAATTTTTACAATTTAATATCTATTCAACTTATATTAATAACAAAAATATGAATATTTTAGTTAATTCCCTATATTAGCTGAAGTTTATTGGTATTTAAATAAACAAATTATTTGAATTGTTATTATTTAAAATATCCGGAGAATGGGTATTTCTTACCACGCATAAACATTCTCCGGATATAACATGGACTTGTTTTAAAAAAATTTTCCATATCAATTATTATAGTTTTCTATAATTTGTTCTCTTTTGTTATTCTATAACAAATGAAAATAAAACTGACTTAGTAAGTTACTAAAAATTCTATTTTCTTTTCTTGAATTTTGTTTATTAATATTAATTTTATTTTTGAAGTCATGTCACTAACAATATCATTAGCAAATTTTATCAATATTCTATTTAATCCAATAAGAGTGAAAGTTCTCTACCATAAATAATTTTGAATTCTCTTGGTTAACCCTTTTTGTAAATTTCTTTACTACAATATTTCATTGAATAAGCTGTCATCATATCTACAATTGGTTGCAAAGCAATTTTTCTTCTGTAGGACAATATTCGATTCTGATAGGTGTTTCATTTGGAAAAACTTTTTTCTATTACTCCCATTTCTTTCATCTCTTTTAGTCTAATGGATAAAGTCTTGGGATTAATTCCTTCTATTGATTTAATAAATTGATTAAATCTTGTTTTTTGCTTCTCATCGGTCATATTTCTTACAATTAAAAATTACCTATTTTCCAAAAGTATTACTTATACACAGCATTTTAAGATTTTAGATAGTTTTTGTTCATAATGTCACTATTATATCAGTAATTATATTTTTCCTCTTTTATGAATGATAATGGATGTAGAATTATTGTAAAAATATATCCAATTAACTTATTTTACAATCAATTAGTTATTCGGTCAAAATCCTTGTTGTTATTGATAGAATATATTATTGAATTATTTTCTATTATTACATTACCAATTGACTCTATAATACTTGTAGAATAACCGAATGCTTTGGATATATTTACTGGATTATCATTTGTTTCTATTATAATATTATTATTTGATAAATATAATACTATTTCAATAAAATCTTCAATATCTTTCCATTTTAATTGATATCCTGTCACATTTTGAATCATTCCAATCCATCTTAAGTTACTAAACCATTTACCAGAAAGGTTCTGAACTATTTGTTGATTAGGAAGCCTAAAAGGAACGGATACTTGCATGATTTGAGTATATTTTAGATTACTTCTTTTTTCCTTTGATATTCTCTTCAATTTTGAAATAATTATCTTTCCATTTTTTGTAGATTTATATCCTAATTTTGTTTTATAAATTAATCCCAATTCTTTTAATCGTTTTAAGGATCTCGATAAAATTTCCTGATGTAAATTCAGCTTAATCTTTAATCCATTAAATGAAAATGTGGCTATTGTGTTTTCATCTTCATTCTCAGATAAAATTTTTAGAATATCTATATCACTTTGTCGAAGATCCGTGATAGATATAGAGTAGTCTTCATTTACCTTCTGTTTATCCGATGCTCCTAGTAATATAGATGTAATATCATTATTTATATTATTTTGATTTTGATTTTTAGAGATATCGGTTGTTTGTATTTTTAATTTACAAATCATATTAACTATATTAATGTAAGTATATATATATTAGTAAGTATCTATGAATATAGTAACTAACTATTTCGTAAGTTAAGTAATATGAAATTACTATTATATTATATTTTAAAACTAAAAAAAATTATGGTTGATTCTCTAGTATTACTGAAATATTAAATCGCCTACCATATCTATTTACAGATAATAGAGTTTTGTCATTTATTCTCTTCTTTTTGATTCGTGAAGAAAGATCTGTTATTTCTTGTATCCTCTTTTCATCTATTTCTTCAATAATATCTCCTGGTCTAATTCCTGCATATGCTGCTGGACTGTATTCTTCTACCTTTACCACTAGCGCTCCTTCATTAGTTGGGTAAGCGATAATATCTTGCTATTCTATCAGATATTTTGATTGTAGAAATACCTAACCATGGACGTTTAACCTTACCATATTGGATTAGCTCTTGTAATATTGTTTTTGCTGTATTAACAGGAACAGCAAATCCTATTCCATGAGAATAAGGTATCTTGGCAGTATTGATTGCAATTATTTCTTCATTGGAATTTACTAAAGGTCCTCCCGAATTCCAAGGATTAATTGTTGCATCAGTTTGATTTAATTCTAGTACTTCATTTTCAAATTGGATATTTCGGTTCAAAGCACTAATAATACCAGTTGTAAAAGTAGGCCCACCTGTTAAACCAAAAGGATTACCCACAGCTATGACTATTTGACCTACTTTTAGGTTGTCAGAATCTCCTAATCCCGCAAAAGGTATTGAGTCTAATGTATTAGGATCTTTATTATCATTGTTTACTACATTATTGAAATTACTTGATTTATATTCAATTTTCAAAACTGCAAGATCAGTAATATTATCTGTTCCGATTACTCTAGCATTAAATATTCTACCGTCATGCAAGGTAACTTTTAATCTTCTGGTATGATCTACTACATGATAATTCGTGAGGATATGACCTTGATTATCAATGATGATACCTAATCCTATACCTTCAATTGGAAATATGTAGAAGCTGATCAGTTATCATTCGAACACTTGCAATATTAATTACATTCTTGCTAACTTTTTCAATAGCGTTAATTAGAATTTCTTCATTTATTGGAATCAATATTCTATACTTCTCCTCCCCCTCTTTCTAATGGTGATTTTGGTTTGGATGGAACTATAGGTGGTTTCTTTATCTTTAGTTGATTGATTTTTTTATTAAACATAATTGAGAATATAATAGAGATTGATGATTAAATTGATTATATTTTTATTTATAGGTCACATTGATTTATTCTATATAATAAATATTTCACAAATTATTTATTTTACATATACATTATAATAATTGTTATTATAGTTAGTTTTTTTTAAGTAATAGTTAATATATTTTTATCCCCATTTATTTAAGTAAGATAATATATTATTTTTGCATTGTCATCTAAACAAATCTTAAATCACAGCAAATCAAGGAAGACAAAGAAGATTGAAAAAGAATATCCAAAAAAAGAAAAGAATAAGGAAGTAGAAGAACGACAAGTACAACAAAAATTATCACAGCCTATAATCTACCAAGATAGAAATCAAAGAGATATAGAATTAGCAGATGACAATGAGAATGAAAACGTCAAACAAGAGCAAACTACTCGGAAAGCAAAAGAGATTACAAACTATTATCTAGAACTTCATAAAAATATGTTAAATACTTATAATTCAGTATATTCTCAGCTATTACAAGATACTTTCAATTCATCTTGGAATGATTTTACTAATCCTAGAAAATTTACAGATTATCCATTTGATAATAAAAATATGTATGCTAGTTTAATTAGCAATAGAGATGAATCACTAATATTGATAGACAATATTATAACTGAAAATTTGAATACATTTATCAAATCAATAGAACTTACACAAAGATTCTATAAAGATATAATTGAGAGTTATCTTAATTGTATAAAAAAGTAAAATAAACCAATAATAAT
>DASSVK010000100.1:0-6465 GCA_035706205.1 Nitrososphaeraceae archaeon
CCACAACCAGGTGAGACTATAGCATTTGGTTTCAGCTGTGCATTTACGTTAATAAATACTGAGAAGGAAGAGGATAAAAGTATTGCGACAAGCATAATAAAACTAGAGACTATAATTTTCATAATTATTATTATACAGCCTTAATTATTTAATTTTAACCATTTATTTTTTAGTTAAAATAAAAATATAAAAAAATTTTAGATTTTATATATAGTATTATTTATCTAGTTTATTAGTTATAATAAAAGCAGATAGATAAAGTGATATTAACCTTATTACAAGATATAAAATGATGAATTTACATTGACAGAAAACTCTGTCAGGCATATTGACACAATAAAAGAAATGGAGGCTATGAAATTGGAATATCAAATACGTTGCAGTCACTATGAGCTTGAATTTTTACCTGTTGATAAAAAGATAACTTGTGTTATTTGTGGAAAAAATTGGTTATTTTTAGAAGAGAGAGGATATTCAAAAATAAAATCAGCATATGTAGCAGAAAAAAATAGTTTTTCATTATCATCATCATCAGAATAAAGAATTAGAATGGATCATCTAAAACATGACCGTCAGCTGTGATGTTTTCTTTTACATATTTTTTAATCTGTTCTACTGAAGAAATGTTAAAAAATCGATTATTCCATTTATTAATAACTGCATCAGTAGTATTATATTCTAAAGATAGTGCTTTTCTAGATCTACAAAAAGCCTTCCATAAATTGATAATATATTCTGCATCATCAGTATTTGATAAAGTTGAATCTAAAATGTCCATTAATAACAAATTTTAATACAATTAAGATTTTAATTTATTGAAATAATAATATATATAAAAAAAGCAGATTATTACTATATATTTAATTTTTTTTGAATGTAAAGTCTCTTTAAATAATTTAAAAAGGCTATTAACATTAATACTATCGTTATAGCTATTGTTGCCTGTAATATCGAGGTAATATACAAATCCAATCTGTTATTAAAAATTACAATATCTATCGGCGCAATAAAAATTACCAAAAAAGCAGATATTGCTAAAAGTGTACACCAAATTACTCCAATAAGCAAAAATAGATTAGACATTTAAATTCTTCCACCAATAACAAAATAATATTGAATAACAATTGAAATCAATGCTAAAATTGATGAAAAAATTGCAAGTTTAAAGATTTTGTTAACTAATTCATTTTCTGAAAGTGGACCGTCAACTAAAAGTAGTCGTAAGAGTGTAATTGGAGCTTTTTTATCTTTAGATGCGGCTAGTTTAAAATCATCAGTTAAAAATGTAGGCCTTGCTGTGATTTTTCTATGTTCAACTATCTTTTTTACACTAGAAAGAAATAGAAATGAGTTAAATATTGCAGGAAGTAATGCAATGATTGCAATAAGTTCAGATTTGCCTGCTATGGCTATTGCTCCGTACATCGCACCTAATAGCAAAGTACCTGAATCTCCTGGAAATATTTTACTTGGAAATTTATGAAATTTGTAAAGAGCAATAGTTCCAAAAAATAAAGAAAGTGATGCTAAAAAGACTTCTATACTTCCAAATATATAGACACTAATCATCAAAGGAATACAGGCAATTAATATAAAACCGCTAGCTACACCATTCAATACATCAATAGAATTAATAGTATTTCCAATTACAGGAATAGCTATTAGAATAACTGGTATATATAAAAGTGGAATAAAAGCATTACCAAATATAAGATTTAGATTGGTATCATGTGCTCCTAATATTAGAATAGGTAAAGCAGAAATCACTAATGCAACAGGTTTAAACCAACCTGGCATTACTTTTCTATCATCTATATAGCCTACCAAGAAAGCAATAATTGTAGTAAGCAGAATAGCAAGACTGTTTTCATTGAATGTTAATAGATAAATTACTATTAATGATAATGTAATTCCTATTAGTAAAATTGGACCTGCAGGTCTTGGAATTGTTGGTCTTTCAGGTTTATGATAATCTTGTACTATACTACCTTTTTCTCGTAGAGATGTAATTGCTTTTGGCATAGCAAAATAAACAGTCAAAAATGAAATAGCAGAAGCAAATATTCCATAAATCAATACCATCATAAGTGAATTGATGTCAGAAAATATCATATAGTTAGCCACTAGTTTGTTTTCATTATTATATGTATATTTTTACTAAATGCAAAAACAATTTATTTTTACAATAAAAGTAAATGATCTTAGCGTGATGACCTTGTTGTTATTTGTCTTTTGATCTTTTTTGCTATTGACGGTCCAATTTTAGATATGTTAGATAAAGTTGATTCGGGAGTAGATTTCAACATTTGAATATCAATGAATCCAGCATTATATAATGCTCTGGCTCGTATTCTCCCTACACCTTCTAACTTGATTAGCGGAAGTAATTCTTGTTTAATTCCATACTTTGTCCTAATTCGTAGATTGAATAAAGGTTCGAGAACATCATTCCTATTTAATAATTTAGCAAACTCATATAATGCATATAATAACCAATCAGATGATTCCACAATTCTATGCATATCACCAGGTTCAACTCCTAGTCTATCACTTAGATTTCTTTCACTACTCTCATTAATCCATTCGTATAAAGCCAAGAAGCTTCTTGAACAGTTGTATTCAGTTAAATCAAATAATAAATCATCGTCAAGATGTTTATTGACAAAATTATAAAAATAATCCATATCCTTTCTCCTTAATGAAAGCTTTGGATAAAAGTCAGAACATTCAGAGATAAGATGTAAAAATTTTATAATGAGATTATTATTACTAGTTTCATTTTGTGTACGTTGAGTTATTGTCTTTAACGATTCATTTGTATTTATTTCATTTAATGAATCTAATGTATTTTTAAATTCTATAGCTGTAAGGGGATCTATATATAAAATAGAAGTTTTTTTTCCAAAGTCAGTTGAAATATATCTCTCATTCTTTGATTTAATAAGATCCCATTTTTCAAGAGATTCTAGTGCAACATCTATTTTGAAAATGATGGTAGACTTTCTATAATCTTGGGCAAACAATGTATTTAAAAATAAATCATATAATTCAGATTTTTTCATACCAGGAATAGTAGAAATAATACTAAGAATATGAAATCGTAAGGCCTTTTCATTAAAAAGTTTTGAATTAACAGGTTCTGGAGTTCCAAGGATATAATGATCATATAATTCTTCAGAATTCATCCCAGATTCTGGTATAATTATTGCCTCTCCAAAGGTATCATATTTTGGTCTTCCTGCTCTACCGCAAAATTGTTTATATTCCAAAATACTAATTGGAACATTTGTTCCAATATCATAGTCATATCTTAAAATACTTGATAAAACCACTCTACGTGCTGGTAGATTTACCCCAGCTGCTAAGGTTGGAGTTGCAACTAATAATTTGATTATCCCTTGTTTAAACGAATCTTCAATTATTTCTCGTATGGATTGATTCAATCCTGCATGATGAAAACCTACACCCTTTGACACTAGATTGATAAGATTTTTAGTAATATCAGTATCATCTGAAATTTTTGATATTTGTAATGATAATTTTTGAGCTCTTTGTTTTTGATCTTTATCTAATAATCTAAAAACAACCTCGACAGACTTTGTAGCAAGTGATACTGCACGCTTACGAGTCTCTGCAAAAATTATAGCTTGACCTCCACTTTCCAAAGAATCAATTGCAACTGCCACAACAGCAGGAATAGAAGAATAAAAATTATAGTGAGTTTTTATTTTTATACTGGTATTATTATTCATACGAACTCTACCATTATCATATACACCTTCAAGAAGTTCAGTTGGTCTCCAATTGCTCTCTATTAATTTACAATCTAGCCATTCAGCTATATCTTTGGAATTTGAAACTGTTGCGCTTAAAGCTAGAATTTGTACTTGTTGATAAAATTTCTTAATTTTTGTTAACATCATCTCAAGGGTTGGACCACGATCTTTGTCTCCTATCAAGTGAACTTCATCTATAACAAATAATCCCACATTGGATAATAATTCGCTGTCATTTCTAATTAACGCATCCAATTTTTCATTAGTTAAAATTACTATATCTGCATTAAGAAGATCATTACCCGGAGAATCATAATTCCCCATTGCAAGTTTTACAATAAAATTTTTCTTTTTGTCTCCTTTTTTCTTTTTTAATAAAGAACTTTTTTCAAGATTTATATTTTTAGTAACAGTAGTAGTTGTTAAATTTTTATTGTTAACAAAATTAATGGAGTTTACTTCTAAAAAATCATGATATTTTTCGGTTGCCAGAGATCTAAGGGGTGTCATATAGATCACTTTCTCTTTTTTCTCTATTTTCTTTAGAGCAGCCATAATTGCTATGAGAGTCTTACCACTGGCAGTTGGAGATGTGATAAATAAGTTTTTGCCTTTTAAAAGTCCGTTAGAAAGAGCTTGTTCTTGAATTGGATAAAGTGAATCATATCCAATCTCTAAAAGAATTTTTTGTAGATTTTTGTCTTTTAATGATGATAGCGTCATCCTTTTTTGCTTGCCTTATCAAATCATATAATTTTTGTTTATTATTTGTTATTTTGAATTATATTATTTAATATCTAACTTCTAATAAAATAAATCAAATTTGGTTTATTTATATGTCCTATTTATATATAATAAATTCATTTTGTTTAATTGAAAAATAATGACAAAGTGTAATAAACGCCGAAAAGGTAGGATAAAATATAAAATAAATTATTTATTAATAGATATTAAATATATAAGATTGAAGAAATATTTTAATGAATTGCCAGGGTACCCAAGCTAGGTAAGTCAAAATGACCTTAAAAGGGGTCAGCCTCGAGATCAAAAATTTAACTTGACGTGCTAGCTGATGTCCTCTTGGACTCGTGGGTTCGAGTCCCACCCCTGGCGATAACTCATTGAATTCTCATAAGAATTTAGATATTTAATTGTAAGAAATAGAAAATAATAGTAGAATAATTTAATTTTAAAGTTTATATAATGATATTATTAAATAATAATTGCAATCACTATTTGAATGAGTATAGGTTCGTTATTACACGATTGACTCTAAATAATAATGCGATTGTTATAATAGACATTGTTTATTTAGATCATTTACATCATTAATATTATAGTTGTTCCAAGCACTAAATTTAATTTATTCAATAGATGAAAGTTAATGTCTGAAGGTCCAGAAGTAAAGATTATTGCAGACAAAATATCATATCTATTAAAAGGAAAAGAAATTGAAGACATTATATTCAAAAATTTAGATAGTCATATCAAAAATAAAATCATAGGTTCTGAATTAGAATATATAAAACCATTTGGAAAAAATCTTGTTTTCAAATTCTCTTCAGGGATTTTCCTTCGCAATCATATGATGATGTGGGGCAAATGGAGGATCTATGACAGATCAAAATACGACAAAGGATTAGCAATACCTCCACCAAGGCGATCCAAATTGAAAAATCTACTACATTCACTTTCAACAATAAAAAAGGAAAAAGATGTAAGAAATGATTCTAGAGTAAGATTAACAATTATAACTAAAGAAGCTGTATTAATAGAATTTAATGGTCCAATTTTACAATTTTCAACCGATAACCCTGCAGAAAAAGAGCCAATAAAATCATTAGGACCTGATTGTTTAAATCAGCAAATATTTGATAAAGAGGAAATTAAAAAAAGACTGTTAATACATTCAAAGCAAAAAGAATTATTAATTTCTGATGCTTTATTGAATCAAAAAATAATTGCAGGAATTGGGAATAAATATAAATCAGAAATTCTATTTATTTGTAAAATTAATCCATTCAAGCAAATATCTCAACTTGATTCAATACAACAAAATCATCTCTTTGAAGAAATTCCTAAATTACTTAAATATGGATATGAAAATGCAGGTAGAACTAGACCATTATTAACAGGCGAACAAAATTCTTGGAATACTAGACACTGGGTATTTCGTAGAGCAGGTAGAGAGTGTTGGATCTGCAAAACAAAGATTATATCAGAAAAAAAATTAACAGCACGTTCAACATTTTGGTGTCCATACTGTCAACAATAATACAATATTTTTACTTAATTATTGATCAGATATACATACTATATTTTTCAATTCATTATTTTAAACTTTTACAGATAAATTATAAGATATAGATACAAACAGAAGTATTTGTTAGTAATAATATCATAAACCCGAGAATGTAGTTGCAGGGTTCGAGTCCAACTCCGAGAATATCGAATTATTTAGTTCCAATGAAGACTTTTTTGATTACCTGCTATAATAATAAGATATTTTAGATTACTAAAAGTATGGTTTAAAATTTGAATACCTAGCAATATTCTATTATCTATTAAATCCAAAAGAACATGAAGCAAAATTAAATTAATTTTAAAATTGGATTTTAATTGTAAAATTATAAAAGATTAATAACTAGTTCTATAGTATGTTTTTTAATTTATGCAATTTATTGTAATA
>DASSVK010000101.1:0-2171 GCA_035706205.1 Nitrososphaeraceae archaeon
CACATAGCCACATACAAAATATTGATCTGTAAAAGCTCTTTTTTCCTTTATATTAAATGTTAAATGCGACAAATATTAAATTGTGATAATTGTGTTAATCATTCCTGATAAAAAATGAAAAAATACTATTAGACACTTAATTAATATTCTTTATTATACTTACTTTATTTAGTCAAACTCTATATAATGAAATTTCTCAGTAACTTTACTTTTGTATGTTTCAAGGAATTAAACTTCTCTTAAATATTTTATTATTTTTATTTGTATTATTTAACTACAAATTTTAATCTTTTAGTAAGAAGAATTTATATTAATATATTTATTATTTTTATATTCAATTAATTATTTATAAGAACCTCCAATTAGTGGCGAGTATTTTGTCTTATTTATTATGACTAGGTAAATTGAGAATAAAAGAATTATTAACATAATAAAAATTTAATTTATTACTATACATAATTAATTATTACAAGAATTTTTTTAAAATAATTAAAAAAAGTTATAGGATTAATTAGCATCTCCATTATCTTCCTCATCTTCTCCAGTCATCAACTCAGGGTTAGATAATTGAGCTTTGAATAATTCTGTCTCTGCTTTTATAATTTTTTTTTGGATATTAGTAATATCATCTAATGCTTTAGAAAGGTCTCTTTGAGCTATGGATTCTTTAATTTTTTGAAAATCTCCTGTAAATGTAGTTTTATTTTGTAATAGTATAAATTGATTTTCTATATCGGTAACATCTATTAATGATTCTTCTATTTTTCCATCAGCTATTGATTCCTTTGTATCCATTAAGTTCTCCTTTAACTCAGGTATATCTAACTTCATTAGTACTTGAATGTCTTGACTCAAAGTACGAGTCGATTTATTGATAATCGGACTTTCTGTTATACTTTCACTGACAATAGGACTCATCACAATAGGACTTTCTGTTACATTATTAATTTTTTCATTATTAATTTTTTCAAAAAATGAAAAAAATGAAGGACCATTGATATCAGAAGTAATAGTTGCAGTTTGTTGTTGTTTATCTTCTGCAAATACAAGAATATTGCTTATGATCAATAAAGAAACTACAACAGGTATTATTAACATTATTAAATAAACTTTTGATATTGATTTAATACAATTATTCATTATAATCTCTAGTTCCAATAGATTGGAGACATTATTAAAAAATTGTGTTTATTTTTGTAAATTTAAAAATGGAAATAATTTAGCTAACACAATTATAAAGATTTAAGTATCTTTTGAAATAGAGAATTTGTCTATTAAAGTGTAATTACTACGTCCTTCATTTACTGATACTTGAGTGTAATTATTACGACCTTCATTTACTGATACTTGATTAGAATAAAAAGATCCTTCAAGGTTATTACCTTTAATATTTATATCAATATATCCAAAATGTTTATCATTCTGTGTTACAACAAAAGGTGCTTGTCCTTTAAGTTCATAAAGAGATCTTCCTCCAACTCCTGTTATTAGATAAATTTGTCCTTGATAATCTCCTTTGTAATTAGTCGGATTTCTATCTGTTATAATGGGATTAGAACTATTAGAATTGCTATAATTATATTTTAGTGGAAAAGTTCTCTGATAATTATGATTATCTCCACTAATTACTAAATCAACACCATATTTATCAAATAAAGGATGATATATATCTCGTATAGTGGAATCAGCTGGATGTTGTGCAGGTGAAGTATATAATGGAACATGTTCTACCACAAATATCCAATTTATACTTTGATTCGAATATGCCAATTGTAAATCATCTTGTACAAATTTAAATTGATTAGAATTTATTCCATATTCTGCATAAGGATCCATGACAAGAAAATGAACATTCTCATGGTCGAAGGAATAATATGTTCGAGGTAAATCAAAATGAGCCAAATAATCTTGTTTAGGTTTTCTATATTCTCCTATTCCTATATAATCATGATCTCCAAAAGCAATTTTAGTTTTATTTTCTACGGGTTTTATTATTTCTTCAATCCAACAATTGCCTGTAAGCTCCTGATAGCTTAAATCACCCGCAGCAACAACTAATTCAGGATTTTTATCCTGAAGATTTTTTACTGTTTCTTTTGTACTAGCAGAACATCCCCAATCTGCTGAAATAGCAATATTGAATTCTTTTGGTGTTGATAGTCTATCATTGG
>DASSVK010000102.1:0-22844 GCA_035706205.1 Nitrososphaeraceae archaeon
TGAACATCACAAATAATGAATGAATATCTCATAAAGTTACATAATTCTACAATTTTAGCCATAGTTCTTGGGGTATATATCCTATTTGCTACAAGGTCCTGTGCAATATCATCTACTTTATTCATAACTTCCATAATGGAAGAAAGTTTGTTTATAAGATCTGTATCGCCTCTTGTTCCTCTAATATAATTACTAATTGCAGCTTGGGTTACTCCAAGGACTTTGGCTACCACTTCTTCTTTCATTTTATATTCATTAATTAATTTTTTTGCTAAAATTGCGCGAATAGCGGGAATTAGTGATTTGGCCTCAATTTCAGAAGGTAATAACATCTAATTTAAATAGGAATAAAAATTATATAAGTTTTCTTTCTGTAGGATATAAAAAAAATTTTCTATTTGTAACACTTTGAAACATGAAATGGTTAAATACAACATTCAATTTTTTTACATTATATGGGGAGAATTAAGCTGTTGGCATCCTTTAACATATTGTCCAATAATGACATGAGGAGGATAATATTATCATGAGAACAAAATTTGGGTTTACTCAAGGTCTTAATGTAGCCAGAATGGGATTAGATGAGAATCAAGTGATTACCGCTTGCCAAATGGCTGATAGATTAGACTTTGACTCTATATGGGCTATGGATCATAGTAATGTTCCGCAATGGAAAAATGCTGTTGTAAACGATGCTTGGTTGATGCTTGCAGCAATCGGTGTTCTTACAAAGAATGTAGAATTAGGAACATGTGTGACAGATGCTATTAGACGTCATCCATCTGCAATTGCTCTTTCTACAGTGACTCTTGACAGATTAACTAATGGCAGAGGTATGTTGGGAATAGGTGCAGGCGAAGCCCAAAATGTAGTTGATTTTGGAATAGAATTTAGTAAACCTGTTACTAAATTAAAGGAACAACTTGAGGTAATAGAGAGACTCTTTCAATCAGATCCAGATAATAGAGTAGATTATGAGGGAAATTATTATAAATTAATCAATGCATGTTTGCAGGCCAGAAGCATAAGACGACCGAGACCTCCAGTCTATATCGCTGCAGGAGCGCCAAAAACCCTTGAATTATGTGCACGTTACGGTGATGGCTGGATTCCGATTGGATATACTCCAGAATTATTCAAAGCTCATGCTAATGTGATTATGGACCACGCTAAGAAATTTGGCAGAGATCTTTCAAATTTTCAATATGCAAATGATGTAGATGTTTATTTTTCAGATGATGGAGAAGAAGCATGGTACAAGATGAGAAATGCTGTAAAGGTTAGTCTTTATAAACCAGAATTATTAAAAGTGCATAACATTGAACAGGATTCAGAATTTGATTTCAGAAAATATTTTACAGAATATGCAATGAATAGACCAGAATTAATGGAACAGATGAAAAAAGCAGCAACAAAAATTCCAGATAGTATTGCTAGAACTGCTATTGGAGTAGGACAGCCAGATGATGTTATAGCTATGTTGGAACGTTTTATAAAAGCAGGAGTTAATCACTTTATAATAAGATTTTGGGGTGAAGGATACTTTAAAAGTATAGAGATGTTTGGAAAGAAAGTGATTCCATATTTTAGAGAACAAGAAAAAAAATAATTAACATAATTTCCTTTTTTATTCTCCTTTATTATTATTTGCTTTTGCCTTATTACATTCTTTTAAATTAATGGATCAATATCATTTTCTTTCTTTGTTCCATCCCTAATGATAATACAATAATATTCGAAGGCTTATTTCATTTGAGAAGAACTATTTTTACTTTAATAAAGTTGTTTTAATACGTCAAAAAATTGTACAAAGTATGAACAAAGTTTTTCCTTTGTACAAAGTAATAGAATTGATAAAAAAGATTGGGATAAAGTAGGTTTTTGATAAGCAAAAAATCATTATTTTAATAAAATCAAGTATGATGAAAATACTATTTCATTGGTCAAAAATCTAAAATTGTTAGTTATTTTTTAAAATTTTTATCCATAAAAGTTCTCATAGATATAGACAATAATACAATATCATTATCAAAAAATATAATAGTAAAGGAGATCTTGTTATTTGAAAAAGTAATCCAGAATTAAAATATTATTATTTTTATTATTACTAATTCTACTATTAATACTATTATGACTTCTTTTTCTTATACTATTAATGCTACTACTTTTTATTCTATTTATTTTAGTAGATTCTTTTCTAGTTTTCTGAAATTTATTTGAATAATTACCTATGGGACTAGCATTGTAGCCCATATTGTTAAGTATCATTGCAAATTCATGAGCAAACCCATGGACTGTAAATATTTTTTTAGGATTACATTTGTGTACTAGTTGAATCAATTCATTATAATCACAATGATCGCTCATTGGAAGTGCATAATCAATCCCCATCATGTGTTTATATCCATTATTGCATGCCCATCCACTAAAACCCAAAGTTATTGTATTATATTTTTCTTTCATATATCTTAAAAATTTTGAATTTCCATTCATTAACGGTGCTAACATTACCCATGGATTATTAGTATCTAGTTTTTTAGATTTTTCAGCATCTGTAAGACAAGTAGTATTTCTCAATGATATGCCCATTTCCCTATAAACTTTGTTCATAACTTCTATACTATCATATGCAAATAACGGATCCCAATGCTCAAAGAAAGTAGTTAACAATTGAGCCTTACCTAGTGGATAACCCATGATAATAACAGGATGACCTTTATCATACGCATCAGCAATAATCATATTGGCATCATGGATTATTTTTGAATGATCTGGAAAGATATATTCGGGTCTTCCAAAAGTTGATTCTATGATAAGTGTATCGACTTGAGGAATTTTTTTAGGAGGATTAAGAAAGGCGCGTTTTCTTATTGATATATCTCCAGTATATAAAATTTCGTTAAAAGCTAATAGTCCTTTAGATCCCAATATATGACCAGAGTCAATTAATTCTAAATCTTGTTGCTCATATATTGTATTTGTAATTTCATATCCTCTTGCCTTTGCTATTGCCTCAGTCTCTATAGAAGTTATAGTCTTTATTCTTGTTTTATTTTTAGGTCTGCGATAAACATGATCAGAATGAGCATGAGAAATAAATACAAAATCATTACTCTCTACTTTTGAAGGATCCAACAAAATTTTTGTGTCATCATGTTCTATAAGCAATCGACCATCTCTTGATTTGATTTGAGAGTGCATGAGAATAATTAGTTTAAACACAGCTTTTAATTAATTGTTTAGATTAGTTTTCTTTGATAATGGATATACAAGATTTAGAAATGATTATTTATACGATGATAATCTATT
This sequence comes from Nitrososphaeraceae archaeon, assembly GCA_035706205.1. Classification (GTDB taxonomy): domain Archaea; phylum Thermoproteota; class Nitrososphaeria; order Nitrososphaerales; family Nitrososphaeraceae; genus TH1177. The sequence continues at coordinate 3,310 of DASSVK010000102.1, forward strand.
GTAAAATAGGTTTCACAAATGATTAACTGATTTATCAGGATATAGACAATCTAGAAAGTCTCTTAGAGGTTTCCTTTTTTGCTTCTACAAAAATTTAGCTTTGCTATATTTTATTTACAAAATAGGTTTTTTGTTAACAAAAATATAATTGAGTTAGAAATAAAAATTTATAATAGCAAAATCCTTAATAAATAAAAAAATTAAATTCTAATAATAACAAATAAAAAAAAACTTTATTTATTTTTCAGTTTCAGCTACACATACTAGAGATACATTCTCTTATTTAGTGCTTTTAAGACACATATATTTGCCTCAACAGGAATTTCAACATTGGTATTAACACATATAGAGTGATATTGTCAAAAGCTAAATTTAGTAAGCTATTATCTTGAAACTATATTATATTTTAGAGCTCATTTCCTTGTTGATTAATAGTAGTGAAAGTGCTTTTTATTTTTGTGGTAGTTGTCGAGAAATTTTGCTGAAATGTCAATATATGTAGATCTTTATAGTAATAGTATTATATTATATTCTCTTTCAATAGAACAACGTCATCTAGATGATAATAAGAGAAAAAATGATGATATTTTTTATATTAAAATAACAACCAAAATTTTTAAATTATTCATTTTAAATAATAAAGTAATAAAAAATTAGCTAGGAAATCCCTTTTAAATTATATTAACATAAACTTCAAAATAGAAGTATAACCAACAATATTATGATATAAATTATTATGCTTAATATGGCGATATTAATTTCGGGCAGAGGAAGTAATATGAATGCGATCTTATCAGCACATGCAAATTCAACACTAAAAAATATACAGCCTTGTGTGGTTATTTCCAATAAGAATGACGCCCCAGGATTAAAAATTGCAAAAGAGGAATTTGGTATTGCAACTGAGGTCATAATAAGTAATGGAAAAAAAGGATGGGAATATGATAAGGAGATAATTTCAGTATTAAAAAAATATCATGTTTATCCTTCAAATGGGATTATCTGTCTGGCAGGATACATGCGAATTTTGAGTACAAATTTTGTTAAAGAATATAAACTTAGGATATTCAATATACATCCATCATTGCTACCATCCTTTAAAGGATTGCATGCTCAAAAGCAAGCAGTAGATTATGGAGTAAAAGTATCCGGATGTACTGTTCATTTTATAGATGATAATGTTGATACGGGACCAATTATTCTTCAAGAAAGTGTTCCTGTTTATGATAAAGATACAGAAGAAGAGCTGTCTAATCGTATATTACAATTAGAACATAAATTGTATCCTCTTGCAATAAGATTATATTCTGAAGGGAAATTAAAAGTGGAAGGACGCAAAGTAATTTTCTTAGACAAGTAATTTAATATACCCATATTGTATTAAAATATATAGGAATAATATTGTCTGATTCTTCTAATATTTTTGCAGATGATTTTGTAGATGACTATAAGCTTAAGCTTCATTATTTTATACCTAGTAAACGACAATTATGGACTATTATTGGAAAAAATAATGAATATTGGTTAGATCCGGAATTAGATTATTGCTCTTGCAAACATTATTATTTTAAAACACTCTCGGGAAAAGATAAATGTCAACATCTAAAAGTTATAAATGAATTAATAAAAAATAAAAAATACGATAAAATAGAATTCTCAGATGACGAGTATACTAATTTTATAGTTTTGCTTATAAAAGATATTCTTCCAAGTTAATTGTATTTATTTAAAATATAATTAAGGGTAAATGTTAAAATATTAAATCTACTATAAATACTTTTTATATTATAAATATAATAATTACAATTTAAAAATAAAATACAAGTATACTGTATTTGTTATTAATTTAGTAATTGGAAAAAAATAATATACTTGTTGTAGGATCAGGAGGAAGAGAACATGCATTAGGATGGAAACTATCACAAAGTCAATCTGTAGATAAAGTCTATTATTGTCCTGGCAATGGTGGAACTTTTAATAATATTCCATATCCAATAACTGACTTCTCTAAAATAAGATCATTTTCAATCCAAAATAAGTGTATGGTGGTAGTTGGACCAGAGGAACCTCTCACTAAGGGAATAGTAAATGAATTATCAGATAGTGTTCGTATATTTGGACCTACCAAAGAAGCCGCTCAATTAGAATCAAGCAAAGCTTTTGCTAAAAAATTCATGAAACTAAACGATATACCAACATCTGATTTTTCTATTTTTTCTGATCCAGAAAAAGCTAAGGATTTTGTGTATCAAAGTAATAAAAAATTAGTTATTAAAGCGGATGGTTTGGCTGCTGGAAAAGGAGTGATTGTTTGTGATAGTAAAGAGGATGCTGTTAATGCTATTGATTTAATAATGATAAATAAAAATTTTGGCGATTCTGGTAACATTATAGTTATTGAAGAAAGGATATTTGGTGACGAAGTCTCTTTTATTGGAATTTCTGATGGAGCAACAATTATTCCAATGGCCACTAGCCAAGATCATAAAAGAATTTATGATAATGATCAAGGTCCCAACACTGGTGGAATGGGTAGTTTCTCTCCTTCTCAAATTATATCAGATGATTTATTTAATGATATAATGAATAAAATAATGAAAAAAACTATTCATTCAATGAAAAAAAATGATAATATATTTAAAGGATTTTTATATGCTGGAATAATGATTGAAAAAGAGACTCAAAGACCGTATGTTTTAGAATATAATGTAAGAATGGGCGATCCTGAATGTCAACCAATTATGATGAGAATGAAGTCAGATTTATATGATTATATTAATTGTTCAATAAGTGGGACTTTAGATACTTTACCTCCTATTGATTGGTATCAAAACCCTGCAGTATGTGTGGTTATGGCCGAAAAAGGTTATCCATCATCAAATTATGAAAAAGGAAACATTATCAAAGGATTGAATTCTAGCTTTGATTCAAATGTTATGATTTTTCATGCCGGAACAATTCGTAATAATGATAATAACGAAAAAAGTAATCAAATTCTTACATCTGGAGGAAGAGTCCTAGGAGTTACAGCTATGGGAATAGATTTTGATAATGCAATAAATAATGCGTATAATATAGTCAAAAAAATCAGCTGGGGAAAAAATAACCAATATTATCGCAAAGATATTGGTTTAAAGAAGAGCGAGATGAAGAATCCTATTTAAGAAAAAAATTGAAAACCAATTTCAAACACTGATAATTCTTTTTTCTGTAATTATGATATCAACAGGAATATCATGTTCATTGTTGGGAATTTGATTTATTACTTGTAATTCATAGGCTAATGCTATAATGTATTTTATTTTTCTTAAAGATAAAAACCTATCATAATATCCTTTTCCATAGCCGAGTCGATTACCCTGCAAATCAAAGACAATTCCAGGAATTATTAATAGATCCATTTTTTCCATATTAATAATTGACGTGTAATTTTCAAAAATTCCATATTTGCCTTTTGTAAATTTTATTTTTTCAAACGAGTTTTCGATAATTTTAAAAAACTCAATTTTAGTAGAATCAATTACTCTAGGTAGCCCAACCTCTTTTTTTCTATATATTGAATGCTTTATTATATCCAAGGTTTTTACTTCCGAGCCTGTTGGGTAATATGCTCCTATAGATTTAGAGGTTTTATATTCTTTTGTTGTAATAAATCTATCACTAATAATTTTGCTATAATTTATTATTTCATACTCGGAAAGAGAATTTCTTTTATACAAAATTTTTTTACGAATTTCGGATTTTGATGATGAAGAAATATTTTTTGTCATTATTTTTTTAGTAATTGTGATTTTCACTTGAGGATGAAGCTGCAATTACCGTATTTTTTAATAGCATAGCAATAGTCATTGGTCCCACACCTCCAGGAACAGGAGTAATCCATGATGCTTTTTTAGAAACATTTTCGAAATCTACATCTCCCTTTATCTTGCCATTTTCTCGAGTAATTCCAATATCAATTACTACAACCCCATCTTTAACCGATTCTTCCCTTAACGTAAATAATTTTCTGTTTCCGACTGCAGTAATAACAATATCAGCATTTTTAACTTTCTCATTAATATTTTTTGTATGAGAATGACATATCATAACAGTAGCATCTTTATCTAATAAAAGTAATGCAATAGGTTTTCCTACAAGAATACTTCTATTTACAATAACTACATCTTTTCCTCTTAGTTCAATATTGTAATACTTTAATAATTCCATCACACCTAATGGTGTGCAAGGAATAAATAAGGATCTCTTGTTTAATAATAGACCTGCATTGTAATAGGTTAGACCATCTACATCCTTTTGAGGATTAATTGCGTTAATAACATTAAATTGATTTATGTGAGCTGGAAGGGGTAGCTGCATTAAAATACCATGGACTGATGGATCGTCATTTAACGATTTTATTAATTCGATTAAATTTTTTTCTTCAATTGACGAACTTATTTTATTATCTTTTGTTTCTATTCCTACTTCTGCACATGCTCTATGTTTATTTCTTACATATATTGTTGAAGCTGGATCGTCTCCTACTAAAATTGTAGATAGACATGGATAAATACCATTTTTATTTAGAGATTGCACTTTTGTAATTAATTCTTCTTTTATCTTGGAAGATACCTCAAGACCGCTAATTATCAACTTAATCTATAGAAAATACCTTGTTTATAAAATCTCTCCGTATAAACAACAAAAATTTATAGTCTTGCAAAATATATGATGGTTATTTATTAAATTATAATTGTTATAGTAAATAAAGTTTCTTGATGTTTATAATTGATAATTATATGAATATTACAAACTTGAGAAATAAGTAAAACAAGGGACAGGGTGAGAGAAAGAAGATAAATAAATAATATTCTCTAACTAATGATGTGACTAAAGCTAATCCTATAAATTCCCATGCAGCACTATTATTGGAATATGTTAATAAAGATAGTGAACTAAAAAAATTTTTGGTTATTTCTGATCTTCATATAGGATCTGAAACAGAGTTAATAAAAAAAGGTATTAATATTGATACCTCCCAAATTTCTAAAGATATATTAAAAGAAATCAAAGATTTAAAAAATACATATTCATTTAATAGTATAATTATTTTAGGTGATCTAAAGAGCTCTATTACACATATTACCAAAAATGAATGGGATACAATTCCTTTTTTTCTCAAACAATTATCTATAGATATGGATGAAGTTTTCTTAATTCCAGGAAACCATGATGCAAATATAAATTTACTCGTTCCCGAATCAGTGATAGTTTGCAATACTACCAGTGGATTAGTTATTGAGGATACGTTGTTGATCCATGGACATACAATTCCTAAAAAAACAAAATTTAATATAAAAAAGATAATCATGGGACATGTTCATCCAATCTTTATTAATCCAAATAGTGTTGTTCATGGAAAAAGATTATGGATCTATTTAAAGGTAAAAAAAGAGGCAATATTTGGTTTACAAACAACCACCCCTAGCAGCAACAGTATAATTGAATTAATAATAGTTCCAACATTTAACAAATATTTTTATTCTTTACGATCACCTTATAGAGAATCTAAATCCACAATTTCTATTTCGCCATTAATCAAGCAATTAATAAAAAATGATGCAATACTTTCAGGATTGCTATTTACCTTGGAAGGCTCACTTATAGGCGATCTAAAAGAAATAGAAAATTTGTTTTATTAATAGGAAATTTTCTCTTCCTCTCTTTTTCTTTTTTTTTGATGATGATCAATTATCATTTTTATACTATCTAAATTAGAGCTTGGTTATCCTAAAAGAAATGATCATATAAAAGTAAATGAGATCGTTAGTAGATAGTCAGCAAAGATGGAAGATAATCCCCGGCAGGTATTCTATTTGGTTAATACTAATAATAATAGGCATGAAATGAAAATGATAAAAGTTATTTCTCATAGTGGTATTACATTATTGCTTTCATCATTAAAGTTACAATAACATATTATAGACCTTGATTAATATTTTGAATACCATTGGGCATATTAGATTTGTTGAAAGGCAAAAAAGAAAGAGACTTATGATAATCAATCTCTAAATTAAATTAATTTTCTACTTTGAAATACTTTTTGAGAGGTTCAATAGTAGGTGCGTTTGTCTTTAACCATTGAAGTGTTTTTATGAATGATGAAGTGGTTTCAATAGTAGTCATCACTGGAATTCCCATTTCTACAGCTTTTCTTCTAATATAGTATTCATCATTGAGCATATCCATGTATTTTTCTATTGTGGAAGTGGATGGAATATTAATAATAAAATCAATCTTATGTTGATATAAAAGATCGATAATATTGGGTTTTCTATCAGGCTCATTAATTTTATATACTCTTTGAATATCTTTAAATCCATTCTTCTCCAAAAAGTCAGCAGTATGTTCTGTTGCCATAATTTTATAATCCATTGATGCGAGATTAGAAATAATTGGTAGTAATTTTTCTTTATTTTTTTGTCCACCTATGGTAATTAAACAATAGCCATTTAATGGTAATGAATAGCCTGCTGCTATGTAAGACTTACTTAAAGAATCATAAAAACTTGTACCAAAACATGCTACTTCACCAGTTGAATGCATCTCTACGCCAAGGACTATATCTGCACCTTCTAACTGCATAAAAGAAAATTGAGGAACCTTGATAGCAAATCCACTTGTTTTTAACCATAAATCTTCATTAATATTTGGTAATGATTTATTTAACATTGCTCTTGCTGCCAAATCGATAAGATTTACCCCTATAAATTTGGAAACAAAAGGCATTGATCTAGATGCCCTTATATTTGCCTCTATCACTAAAACTTCTTCATCTTTAACTAAAAATTGGATATTAAAAGGTCCTATAACATTTAACGCTCTCGCAATTTTATTAGAATATTCTATTATTGTATCCATTATATTTCTACTTAATCTCCACGGGGGAATACACATCATTGCATCTCCTGAATGGATCCCTGCATTATCTATATGTTCTATAATTGAGCCAATAATAACTTTATCTTTAGAACCAACTCCATCTACTTCAACTTCTGAAGTATCTTGATAGAATTTACTTATTACTATTGGATGATCTGGACTCATCTCAGTAGCATTTTCTATGAATTTTTCTAATTGTCTTGGATCCCAGACAACTTTCATAGCTGCACCACTTAAAACGTAGGAAGGTCTTACCAATACCGGATAGCCTACTGACTCTGAAAATATCTTTGCTTCATCAAGATTGGTAAATCTTTTCCAACGAGGTTGTTTTATTTTTAAATCATCTAAAAGTTTTCCGAATTTTTCTCTATCTTCTGCTCTATCAACATCAAAACTAGATGTTCCAATTATTTTTGCACCATTTTTTGCTAAACTCAAAGTCAAATTGTTTGCGGTTTGTCCACCAACACTTGTTATTATTCCATCAGAATTTTCTTTTTCATAGATATCCATAACTCGCTCAAAAGTTATCTCTTCAAAGTACAAGCGATCAGAAACGTCAAAGTCAGTTGATACAGTTTCAGGATTACAATTGATGATTGAAACTTCGTCTATGCCATTATTTTTTAATCCCAAAACCATATTTACTGTTCCCCAATCAAACTCAACGCTACTTCCAATTCTATAGGGTCCAGATCCCAAGACTATTACATTTTTAGTAGGATTATTACTTTTCTTCTTTTTTATTGTAATATCATTAAAATCTCCACCATACGTTAGATAAAGATAATTAGTTTGGGCAGGCCATTCGGCAGCCAAAGTATCAATTTGTTTTATAACAGGTTCAATACCAAATGTTTTGCGAAGATGTCTTAATTGAATCTCATCTAAATTGAGATAACAAGCTAATTGTTTATCTGAAAATCCTAATTGTTTTGCAGTTCTAATATTATATGCATCAATTTTAGCAGCTGAAGCTTTAAGCTTATCTTCCATTTCTATTATATTTTTAATTTTAGTTAAAAACCAGGGATCTATACTGGATAATTCATTTATCCTTTCTATGCTCAAGCCAGAGTAAATTGCTCTTACAATATCAAATAAAATATTGTCATTAGGATGTAAAAGTGAGTATTCTATATCTTCGATCTTCCATTGTCTTTTTTCTTTTTCTTCTTTTTTTATTGCTTCTTGGTCTTGAACTTCTCCTTTTATTGATTGCTTTCTCATATTGTTGTTTTTGTTGTTAGAAGAAACAATTCCAATTTTTCCAATATCACACATTCTAACTGCTTTTTGAATTGCTTCTTCAAAGGTTCTTCCTATGGCCATTACTTCGCCTACAGATTTCATTGTAGTTCCAAGTCTTGTATTCACTTTCTCAAATTTATTAAAATCCCATCTTGGCATTTTTACTACAATATAATCTAATGATGGCTCAAATAATGCTGTAGTTTTTTTGGTAACTTTATTTATTAATTCATCTAAAGTATATCCCAGTCCTAATTTTGCTGCAAAATAAGCTAATGGATAACCTGTTGCTTTGCTAGCTAAAGCAGAAGATCTTGATAATCTTGCATTGATTTCTATTGCACAATAGTCTTCTGAAAGAGGATCCATGCCAAATTGAATATTACACTCACCTATGATACCAACCTCTTTAGTAGCTCGCATTGCTGAAGAACGTAACATATGATATTCATAGTTATTAAGTGTCTGCGAGGGAGCAACAACTATATTATCTCCAGTATGTACTTTCATAGCTAGTACATTTTCCATATTACAAACTATAATGCTATTTCCTTTGTTATCTCTCATTACTTCGTATTCTATTTGTTTCCAATGACCTACATACTTTTCGATGAGAACCTGTTTGCTCATGCTTAAAGAAATACCTCTATGTACTATTTCATAAAGCTCGTATTCATTATGAGCTACTCCTCCTCCTTTTCCACCTAATGTGTAAGCAACTCGGACAATGACAGGATATCCAATTTGCTTTGCAATTTTTATTGCATCTTGTACAGAATATACTGCTGAACTTGGTAATGTAGGGACATCACTTTTCTGCATCGCTTCTTTAAAGAGTTGTCTATCTTCTGTTCTTTCTATACCATTAATTGGAGTACCAAGAACATTAATGCCATATTTATTTAAAATACCATCTTTGAATAATGCTGTTCCACAATTTAGAGCTGTTTGTCCTCCAAATGATAACATTATAGAATCGGGTCTTTCAATTTCTAATACCTTAGAAACATATTCTTTAGTAATAGGTAATAGATATACTTTATCAGAAAATCTAGTATCAGTTTGAATCGTAGCAATATTGGGATTTATTAAAACAGTCTTTACATGATCTTCTTTAAGTGCTTTGAGACATTGAGAACCAGAGTAGTCAAATTAGCGGTAGAATAATTCCTTTTTATTTTTTTATGTATTACTCTAACTTTCGCCTGCTTCTCCGATTTTAATTGCCCCACTGCCTAATACCACCACCTTTTTTATATTTTGGTTTTTTGGAATCTGTTTATCACCCCTTTCTCATCTCTCTTTTTTATCTTGTATTTAACTTAATTTATTAATTAAGAGATAATTTTTATCTCTTATTTAAATTAATAATTTCTTTAAATTTCTCGAAAACATAACTACAATCAGTAGGACCTGGAGATGCTTCTGGATGAAATTGAACAGCTATAATAGGTTTATTTTTGTGAATTATTCCTTCTATTGTTTCATCATCAGAATTGTAAAACCATGGCCTAAAATCAGTTGTTAGTAGACTAGACGGCTCAATTCCGTAACCGTGGTTCTGACTTGTAATATATGATAGATTGTTTTCCTTATTAATGCAAGATTTATTCTGTCCTCTATGTCCATATTTCAGTTTATATGTATCAGCACCTGCTGACAATGCCAATATTTGATTTCCTAAGCAGATACCAAGGGTTGGAACTGATGTCTCTATAAGCTTTTTTACAGTATCGATTGTAGGTTTGCACATTTTCGGATCCCCGGGTCCATTACTTATTACAACACCATCAGGGTTATAAGATAAAATTTTTTCAAAGGTAGAATCCCATGGTAGTTGAACAACTTTATAACTCATTTTTAATAAATGTCTAATTATACTATACTTTGTTCCAGTATCTAATAAAACTATAACTTTCTCGTTATTTTCCCCATAAATTTTTACATCATTAGAACTAACTAATGACATGAAATTTTTTTTATTATAATCCTCTGAATTTATAATTTTTTTAAAGTCAACTTTAGTATCTATTGGTTTATCAGATATTGCTAAGACTCCCATCATGACTCCTTTTTGGCGAATTATCTTTGTTAATTCCCTTGTATCAATTCCATATATTCCAGGTATCCTTTCTTCATATAACCATTCATCTAATGTTTTTACACAAGCCCAGTGACTTGCAATATCTGATAGAGAATGAATAATTAATCCTTTAGGTTGAATATTCTCTGATTCAAAATATTTTGTTATTCCAAATTCGTCATGAATATTTTTATCTGGAACTCCATAATTTCCGACCAATGGATAAGTAATACATAAAATTTGTCCTCTATAGGATGGATCTGTTAAACTTTCAGTGTATCCGACCATACCGGTATTAAAAACAATCTCTCCTACGGCTTGAATATTCGGATAACCAAACCCAATACCTGAAAAAGACTTCCCATTTTCAAGTACTAATTTTGCATTATAACCTGTATATTTTTGATATAATATTGGAATTTTTTATCATCACTATTACAATAAAAAGAAAATTTAAGTTTTGCTAAAAAATTTAATTTGATTCTGACTATTGTTATTCTTCTTAATTATCATCTTCTTCTTCCTCTTCTTCCTCTTCTTCCTCTTCTTCCTCTTCTTCCTCTTCTTCCTCTTCTTCCTCTTCTACCTCTTCTACCTCTTCTACCTCTTCTACCTCTTCTACCTCATTATCATCTTGATTTTTTACTTCATCTACTGCTTGGATTTGTGGTTGTTCGTTTTCAGATTCTTCTTCTACGTCACTATTGTTATCTACTTGATACTGTTCATCTGCTAGCAATATTTTGACGGTATCAGAAGCTTTTTGACCATTTTTATCCATGACAGTTAACTCAAATTCTAATGTATTACTTTCTATATCTTCTGGAATAGGAAAAGAATAAATCATTGAATTACTTGGCTTAATTTTTTCTTCTGAATCTCCTAATTGTTTCCATAAGAAGTTACTTATGTTACCATTAGAGGAAAAACTAGAGGATGCATCCAAAACAATTCTTGTCTCATCTCTAAGGATTTGATCCAATCCTGCATTAGCGACTAGTTTGCCATCTTTGATTGTTGCATTTGATTTTCCAGATTGTATTTGTAAATCTGGAATAACTATGGAAGAATCTGCTTTCATAAATTGAGATAATAGTTTCTTATTTTCATTATCAATAGGAGCACCATATCTTTGTTTATCATTTAATTTTTCAGTAGGAGAGGTATTTGACAATAACTTGTTGTTATCATTTAGGGTTTGTTTCTTATTAGCCATAATATCACCATTCAATCTTTCTTCATCAAGTTCTTCTTCTTCCTCATCTTCTTCCTTAGCTTCTGTATCTAATTCTTGATTATCTTTAGGAATTTCTTCTGTATCTCTGGCTTCATTTTCTTTGTTCTGTTCAGCATCTTTCTTTTCCTTAATCATCTTTAGCATTAGCAAAAGATCAACATAATCTGAATCGTGTTCTTCTTCTTCCTCATCTTCCTCCTTAGCTCCTGTATCTCCATTCAATCTTTCTTCATGAAGTTCTTCTTCTTCCTCATCTTCCTCCTTAGCTTCTGTATCTAATTTTTGATTATCTTTAGGAATTTCTCCTGTATCTCTGGCTTCATTTTCTTTGTTCTGTTCAGCATCTTTCTTGATATTCTTTTGCATTTGCAAATAATCGTAATAACCTGAATTGCTTTCTAGTAACTCTTTACTATCATCATTCTCATTGGAATTTCTATCCCTGCTTTCATGATCATCATTCTTATTGGAACTAAAACCTTCATAATTGTTTTGGTACTCAATTGGTGTCAGCCCCAGACCTTCATTTTCAATATATCTAGCTATAGGAGGAGATTGAAAATCTGAATTTTTTTTAGCCTCTATTGTAACAGTACCATGTGATAATGATCCGTCAAATTCTGTTAGGGCTAATTCCTTAGTTTGGTTAGTATTTCCAGGGGACACAGAAGAATTATCGGTTCCAACTTTATCATCATCAATTTGCTCAAGTTCCAAAAATTCTTGCTGGGAAATAGTTTTATTATCGAGATTATTTTCTATGGCTGTATTACTTGTTGTTGTTGAAGTCTTATTATTGGCATTTTCAAAGATAGATGAATTATTCTCATTTTTGAGAGTCAATACTTCAGCATGTGCATTTGTCATTATCATTAAAATAGGGAGAACGGTTACAACAAAAAGGAGACCGAATAAAAGAGAATTTTTGCAATTTAAAATTTTTACAAGTTTCATAATAGTGTATTAAAAGACATTTTATTTTTTAACAGGAGCGATTAATTCAAATATAAAATTATCTTTAAAGAAAGAAAGCTAGGAAAACTTATTGTTATTATTATTGTAACTTTCATTCTCTTACTTTTCTATATCAAAGTATAAAAGTTGATTTTGTTATCTAATGTGTCAATAGTATTTATTATATTTGATTTTTCTAGGTGTTTTTTTAGATTAATAACAATATTTATAAAAGATTTTTATTTGAAAATTAGTTTGTATATGAATCAGATATCTATAGGAATTATTTCCTACAATGAAGAAAAAAATATTATTAATTTATTAAACTCTATTAAATTTCAATATTTAGGTAAATTTTTCATCAAAGAAATTATTATATCAGATGATTCAAATGATAATACTCATTTTTTGATAAAGGAATTTATAAAAAAAAATCCTCAACTTTTAATCCGACTCTTTCATCATAATGAAAGAAGAGGAGCCTATGCTGGATGGAATGAAATTTTTAAAGAAGCAACTGGGGATTATTTAGTTTTATATGATGCAGATGTAACACTAGAAGAAAAAACAACACATAGTCTAGTTAATGCATTTAGCCGAGACATTGGATTATGTGCTTCCAATCCTCAACCACAAGCATATTCCTCTATTTATGGTAAAGCAACAAAGTTTATCACAAACTGGTTGCAAAATATCAGAAAAAATGGATTGACTCAGTTCACCGTCATGGGAAGGGGATTAGCTATTGAAACAAATTTGGCTAAAAAAATAACAATTCCAGAAAACATCATAGCAATTGATTATTTTCTTCAGATAATGGTATTGCAATTAGGTAAACAGGTAATCTATGTTAATAATGCAATAATTTATTTTAAAACCCCTGGGAATTTAGATGATTTTTTATCTCAGATTTTAAGAGCCAATTTTGGCCATAAACAACTATCTTTTTATAAAACAAAAAAGCTGCCTTTAATATCAAATATTAGAATTACTTTAAAATCGATTTTGACAGATCCTTTTGGTGGATTAGCTACCTTGTACTGTTATTGCTTTATCCCCTACTACAAGCTACGAAATAAGAACAAGGTATCATCAAAATGGGAGATTGCTCAAAGTACAAAAGTGTAATGCATTGTTAAACCAGTTTTTTAATAAACAGAAATAATATATATCAATATTCATTTTCTTTCAATGTTATGAGTAAACCAATGGATCTTGGTAGTTTAAAAGTCGGATCTTATATTATTATTGATAATGAACCTTGTAGAATAGTTTCATATGACCATAGTAAACCTGGCAAACATGGTTCAGCCAAAGCAAGAGTTTCTGCAATAGGGGTTTTTGATGGTTCTAAACATGGTCTAGTTTCTCCTGTTTCAGCTAATGTTGAAGTTCCACTTATTGACAAGAGGAGTGGACAAATAGTTTCGATATCTGGTTCATCTCTTCAGATTATGGATCTTGAAACCTTTGAAGTTTTTGAAACCTCTGCTGTAGAAGAAGAGGTAAGAGATAAAATTGCTCAAGGAAAGGAAATTGAGTATTGGAAGGTTCTAGATAGAATTAAAATTGTTAGAGTAAAAGGTGGTTAGATTTTATTTTTTAAAAAAGGAAACACATAAAAATCATCTTATGCTTTTAATTGACATGGAAGCAGAAAAAACAATTCCAGTTTGTTTCAAACCAGATGAAATAAAATTAATTGAAAAGTATGCCAAACAATTTGGAATGACTAATTATAGTCAAGCAATTGAGAAACTTGCAACAGATCTAAAAAAGATCTAAATCATTTCTTTTAATAAAGATAAATTGCTTATTTAATTTTATCATAATTATATTTTTGCTATACATTTGATAAAAGATATACTTCTAGAAGACAATATCATTTAATCTTCATCTGATATTGATATTTTCATATATATTATATCTTATATTTTTTAATTTCAAAATTTGTATCAAATCTAACATCTGTAGCAAAGAATAAATTTGTCATAATTAGCTATCGCCAAAAAAAAGATAGTCTAATATAATCAAAAAAATCCAAAGAGCAAAGAAGTTCACCATTAAGAGTGATTAAAATTTAATAATATAGTTTCTCTAATATTCTTAAACATCATAATAATAAACATATTTATTTATAATGCTATACACAAAAATATTATTTGTTTTAGTATATTTACAATGAGAACATAATATAACATTTATGAGTAAAAGATTGGTTTTTTTAATAAGAATTAATCAAATATTAAAGTAAATCATATTGTTAAATACAATAAATATTAAATTGAAATCATTTTTTTGATCAAGCTTTAAAAGTTCGTTAAAACAAATCGTTATATCTCTTGTAGTTAAAAAGAAACTACTGAAAAAGATATGTTAAAAAAATTATCAATAATAAGTATAGTCTTATATATTGGTATTATTTTAACTACATCTTCTCCATTTCAAGATAACAATTTATTTCAAGATAATTTGAATTTTAATACTCCGGTCAATCACAATATTCAATTTGTTTATGCCCAAGATGATGGCGATGGTGGAGACGGAGATGGCGATGGTGGAGACGGAGATGGCGATGACAATGGCGATGACAATGGCGATGACAATGTTGACGAAGTCCCACTAGTTAATGTTAATTCCCCTGTTCCTACTGCTATAGATAGCTCGGATGACAGTTTATTAGCATTTAATTCTCCATTAGGTAATCAATCATCCTCCTCTCTACCACAACCAGATAACCAACTATCATCCTCCTCTCTACCACAACCAGATAACCAACTAGTAGTCAATCAATAATAGAATAACAATCAGTTAACTTGAGAGAAATTTTTAAAGAATACTTATTTAATTATTGATTTTTTTTAATATATATCCAATTGAAAGATATATAATCATCACCTTTTTTTAATTTTTTATACTTCGAATATTTCTAATAATAAAGATAATAAAATAATAATAGTATAAGTCTAGATTTTTTTATAATATCGTACCTATGTATTTTAATTGATCATTTCTTTTTATATTGATGATTTCTTTTAATATGATCTCTCATTTGTTCCATTCCGGAAAAACTTAAATTGCATTTATTGCATATATAAAATCTCCCAGTTCCATGTATTACTTGTTCATGTTGCATTGATTCTTCTACTTTTCGAAATTTTTTTTGGCATACAGGACATTCATGCCTCTTGAATATATTGAGAAAAATATTCAATGCATTTACAATATAAAATATTCTATTTATAGGTTAAAAAAATCAATAACTCCTTCTGATTCAGTTTAAAGGCAATTAAAATGTTTGTTAAATGGGAATAAAGATAGTGTAGATAGATAAAAAATAAAATAGCAAAGATATAAAAAAAGAGAAAAAAGGATATTGGGTTTGGTTATGTTTTGTCGCATAACTCATGAATATAATAATTAATATTCTAATCTAACTAATATAATCATCTAACCGTTATACTTTGAAACCAGTTACTCAATGATACATTTAGTATCATCTCTTATATAATTTTCTCAAACCTGATTCCAGTAATATATTCTATACTAAACATTGTCAGGATAAATGAAAATACTTTTTCTATATCATTCTTTATTCCTAGCCTCTGCTATTTTTATATTCTCGGAAGATTTTTTTCTATATATTTGGAATCTTGTTTCTCAGGTAGTTGATGGTTTTTGTATAGCTGGCATTATTTATAATTTATATTATTATATAGATGATGTTTATCAAGTATAATTAGCGTCCCTTAACAAGATTGAAACTTTATTTGTAATAATAGTATTATAGAAATATAAGAATAGACTAATCTAATTGTATACATATTGTAGATCACAATTTTATTTATTATTATAACTAAAAGTGTCAAATCATCAAAACATTCTTTTCTATATTATATCATTCTGTAAATCAAAGTCTTTCCAATAGTGGATAAAATCTATATCTTAAATGTAAAAAAGTACAGACAGAAGGTACTATTTACCAACATAATTTATGTAGCCTATATCTCTCAATATTTTCTACATAATAATGAATAAAGTTTTCTGTTACAAACATTTTCCTTTCTTCAGAGAAATATGTCTTCCAAGTATAGATATGTATATGACTTAAGATTGCTCCATAAACAATAATGAATGTTCTTACTAATCTGGATTATCGTTTTATTTATTATAAATTAAAAAAATTCTTCATTTTGTTTTTTATATAGATCTGCCAAGATGAATCATATAGTTGATTCAAATCCTATGGTACCACAGATGAAGTTTCTTTTCATAGATCCTTAAAAGCTTCCAATAAATTAGAAGTTTTTCATAAATTGAGACTATAGGAAATATGAAGTAGAAATAACCAAGACGATGGATGGATGTCCTAGCTCTTTTAAATTTGGCTAACACCATTTATTAGAATAAAATATCCATATCCAAATCTTTTACTTAATTGAGTAAATTCTACAAATGAATTATAATTTTGTACAAAAATATAATCTAGAGGGTTTTCATAATTACTATAGACCTTGAATATTTTTAAATAAATTTTTTTAAATACGTTATATAAGAGCAATTATATAATACCATAGAGAGAATCTCAAAATCAGTCCTAGAATGAGAAGATCATTAAGGAATTAATTTCTATATAAATTCTTTTTTTACTTATTAATATGTATTCTCTATATATTTAATGTGAGATTTATCAATTTCAATAATCTTGACATTTTTCATCTATCAGGGAAAATTTATTATTTTGTCGGATTTTTATTGTTAGTTTCATTAGTTTCATTTACCTTTTCTTTTAATAGTCAATTTTTTCCACATGCTCAAGCAAAAAGTAATGATTGTGACAGAAAAGATTCTAATATCATAGTAGGAACTCGTCCTATAACATTGGGGACAGAATGTAATGATGTAATTATAGGCTGTCCATCAATAACAGAAGGTGTAGGTGTTGGTTCACCATGCGGTTCTGGAGACATATTAAGAGGTTTTGAGAAAGATGATGTCCTCCAAGGTTCTCAAGGCGCAGACGAGATTTATGGTGATGAAGGAAATGACCAACTTCTTGGAGCTGGTAGCAGTGACAAGCTATATGGAGGGCCTGGAAGTGATGTACTTCAATCAGGTGATGGTCCTGACTTGTTGATAGGAGCAAATGGAAATGATGAACTCTATGGAGGACTAGGTGATGATGTCTCAATAGGAGGCAAAGGTGCGAATTATTTTGATTGTGGAGATGGTAATGATGTACTAGTAGATTTTGATCCAGATAAAGGTGATACTCAATCAGGTAACTGCGAAGTAGTATTAAACCGCCATGGTGATATGAATATTTTTGTTCAATCCCCTAAAATTAAATCTCAACTAGAGGCTTTTGGGATAGGATCTTCTAACGAAGAAATTGATATCAATGACTTGGGAAAAACTATCAATGACTAAGAGAATTTAATTATTAATAAATCTATTTTTTATATGTCTAATAATTAGCATTAATTATCATAGTTGAATTATCAATTTATTAATAAAAACAATATTTAAAAATCATAATATTGGGTATTAATAAAATCCATGATTGAGAGAAGACGTTTTTGGATATACTTTTCCTAATATATTAGATTTTTATTATGAAATATAATATCAGAGTCAAATGCTTTTTTATAAAGGTATTATATTATACTATTTATTATTATGATCATATTTACTTTGACATTAATTGCTACGATTTCATTAACATTAGCATTAAATAATATAATTCTACTTTTATCGTTTTATCAAGCAGACGCCCAAATAATAGATCAAAATATATCAAATATACAACCAAGTCAGCCATTACCACAACAACAAAATTCAATACGTGAGAATTTAATGATGGGTTCATTTGTTAATGATAGAATTTCTGGAACCGCAAATAATGACATCATCATTGCATTATCTGGTTCTGATGTGGTACACGGATTAGTAGGTAATGATAAAATGCAAGGAAATGAAGATACAGATCAGTTATATGGTGATAACGGAAATGATATAATTCAAGGAGGAAGCGGTAGTGATATTTTGTATGGAGACGCTGGTGATGACGTCTTAGCCGGAGGAATAGATGATGATTCTTTAATCGGAGGTATGGGAAATGATAAACTGTATGGCGGACTGGGGGATGATATTCTTTCAGGCCATGAAGGGTCGGATTATTTTGATTGTGGTGAAGGAGTAGATGTGATAATAGATTTTAGTTCAAATGAGGCCGATGATACGGCTGGAAACTGTGAAGAGATACAAGCCAGGTTAGATACTCAAAAAAAATAATTATAATAAATACTGTACAAGGTACAGCATTGTCATAGTAAAAATATATTTGATTAATAATTATACCAGAATTCTACTATAATAAGAACAAAAGTATAATATATCATTATCAACTGGAGTAAAGTATATGACTAAAACCTGTTTAAAATGTAAAAATTCCTTTGATGAAAAGGATATTGAAGATCCAGTTCAAGAAAAGTATTCAGCTTGTCCATCGTGTTGGAAAGAATGGACAACTTATGGAGTTATGGTTATTAATGAATTACGCCTTGATATGTCTCTTCCTGAACATAGAAAAGCTTTGAAAAAACAAGAAAAGATTTTTTTTGGCTTGGAACAAGGAGACCAAATTCAAAAGAATCCTGAGAATCCATAAGATCATTTGTAATATTTACTTATGTTTAGTTATTTTTTCTAGCAGTTCATTATCTATCTATCTCTTTTTTTATAGCTTCACTATTTATCATAAGCCAATTCAATGATTCTTTATTTAAATTAGATAATATTTTATTTTTATCAAATGAAAGCATAAACAAAGTTTCAGAAAAACAATCTCTTAATTTCCCTATTTGCTCTTCGGTAAAATTTCTTATGCAATTGTGAATTGAGGGTTCCAGAACTCTAAATATTTCTGATTTTTTCTCTAAACCTTCAAGATAAAGTTTAATTAAAAGATTTATTTGTTTATTATCAAAATCTACTAGTATTTCTAACCACGTTTTTATCAGATCATTATATTTTTTTAGATCAATATTCGGAAGGGATTCTAAAATTAATTTTATAGTATTG